>JACQEL010000980.1 GCA_016200595.1 Deltaproteobacteria bacterium | reverse complement strand
CCGCGTATCGCGACTAAGAAAGAACCTAGTGGGCAACCACAAGAGTTTTGACAGGTCGGAGGATGGTCGCACGGTGAGATTGCTTCGTCGCTACGCTCGCAATGACAAAGAGGGCTGTCATTGCGAGGAGCGGAGCGACGAAGCAATCTCTGCCTGTCAAAATTTCTGTGGTCATCTACTAAGTCGTGGCTTCCGACTGCGGGGCAAAATACGCGCCCATGCGCAGGACGAGGCGCAGGTTCCCTTCAACTTTGAGCCGACCATTAATATAGGCTAAACCGAATGGGTAGGCGCCGGTAACGATATTCATATAGTCGTCGGCCATAGCCGAAATGGTCGCATCAGGCGCAGGGATGACGCCTTCTTTGACAGTACACTCACCGTGCTTGATTGTTACCACAAATTGCCCCCCACCCTCCCCACTTAAATTGAACTGATAGACGGTATTGGCGTCCTGCGCCGCCGCCTTATTCAGGCTCGACGGCATCGCCTCGAAGATGGGTTTAATGCTGACTGCTTCCGGCACAAAAATTCTCCTCTTCAGAATGACAAACCCGGCTAGGCGATCTCCTCGAGTGGAAAGAACCCGAGAAAAATTTTCTCTCCACTATTCCCCGTACTTTTCATCAATAAACTTACGAATCTCGTCCGGCGGGGTGCCGGTCATAAAAAGAGTGTGCGCATCCAGCGCCTCGTTGATACAGTGGCCGCAGGTGGCGGCATGGTCATCGGTGAAGCAATCGAGCAGATGGCGATGTCCGTATGATTTTTTACAACCGCAATAGCAAGACAGACCGGCAAGCACGTCAGGAATTTCGGCAGCGGCTGCATAGGCTTCGCGGGCACGCCCCTGAAAGAGGTCCGCCGGAAGCGGCGTGGGCAAAGCAGAAGTCGCCGGAGTCTGGGCGGGTTGAGCCGGAGAGGCCGCAGCCGGCTTAGAGTTTGCCGACGAACTCGTTTTCTTGGGCGGCTCAGCTTGGAGCACCGTACTCAGCCCGAGAATCACAAGAGACGCGCAGATAAGAGGCTTCCACATTGGTATACTTCCTTTCTGTTCTGGGAACACAGTTTCGCCTACTCTAAGCCGCTACATCGTTCTGTTCAATACGGCAGCCTAGTCTTTTGCTGCACCAACGGAAAAAATTCGACTTCAGTGAGGATTCCGTAGTGATCCGATGGCCATAGGACATGGCCATCGGGAAAATGCCGAGGCACATTCAACACGAGTCGGCTCTTCAGCACTTTCCCGGGAAAGTCGGTCCCGGGCAACACAAAGAGATAATCAACCCGGCGAAAGGCAGTTGGACGAGGAGCATATACCCACTGCCAGACCGTCAAGCCGGGAGCAGTCGGATTCGCTGTACGAAAGGTATCCACGAAGCCAGCCTCCTTCGTGAGGGCCGTAATAGCAGGAGAGGATTCCGTAGCGTTAAAGTCTCCCATGAGCAGTAAAGGGAGAGAGTTCAGCCGCTGGCGAAGAAAACGAATAATACTCTCGGTCTGACAGATATCTCCTGAGATGTGCGTAGAGCAGGCATACACCCGACCCCAAGGGGTCTCCAACTCAGCGCAGAGCAACACCCGTGGGTCAGTAAAGCGACCGCAACGAGGCAGATCATAGGTTTCCGAGAAGACAATGGGGAAGCGACTGATAATGGCCGGGCCTTCGGTGAGATTCATCACCCAGCCGATTACGTTGTTGAGGGTTTCGCTGGCAAATAAGCGAAAACTCGCTGGCGCATAGACATAGTGAAAGCCTAACTGCGTAGCGAGACGCTCGGCCACATTTCCTCTCTGGCGACCGGTAGAGGCTTCCTGAAGGCCGATGACGTCTGGCTGTAATGCTCGTAATTCTTCCACCGTGATCTCCAAGCGGTGGTCAAGATCTTGGGCATTTCCGCGCAGCCCAGAAAATACTCCGCCATGGAGGACATTGAAGGTCACACACTTCAACGGAGGAGCAAACTGTGCCATAGTCGTGGAATCTGTGATCGCAAAGAACAAAATGACAGCCAAAAACCAAACACACAACAGCATCCTCTCCTCTTTACCTCACCCGCAGCAGGTTCTAAAGATAGGCAAACGTCTCAGGAGGACTTTATGGCACTCTATGTACAATTAGTGAAACTCTCGCGCGCAGGAGTGATGAAACTCCCCGAGCTGGCCGGGGATTTTGCCAAGGTGCAGGCGTTCAACGAATCCTTAGGTGGGAAGTTCCTGTACGTGGTAGCCTGTTTTGGCGAATACGATTTCGTCGCCCTGGCAGATTATCCTGACGAGGTTGCCGCTCTGAAAGGAGCCGCCTATGCCGCAGCACAAGGAAACGCCACGATCCAGACGCTGCCAGCCCGACCGATAGAAGAGTTTTTCAAGATTGTCGGTGAATTACCAAAGTGAGTAATGAGCAATGAGTAACGAGTAATGAGTAAAAACAAGAACTCAAGGTTTTCGTGACTCAGTCCTCATCGCTCATCGCTCATTACTGCTACAGCACTTCCACATTCATCGGACTGCGGCGGGTAAAAGTGTAGAGGGTGGCCGGCCGGTGAGCGCCACGCCGGGTTTTCGGCAAAGGTTTGAGCAGGCCGAGCGCCAAGATCTTACGGCGGAAGTTACGCCGGTCGAGCTTTCGATCCACGATCACTTCGTAGATTTCTTGGATCTCGGCCAGGGTAAACTCGCGCGGTAGGAGGCTGTAGACAATATTGGTGTACCCGAGCTTGGCTTGAAGCCGCTGCAGTGCATAAGCGGCCATGGCGTTATGATCGTACGCCAGTTGTGGCAACTGGCGCACTGGAAACCAGCCAATGTCGGCATACTTATCGCCGCTATGAAGCGTACGCCCCGGATCGGGCACCAGCGCGAAGTAAGCTACAGCGACAGTGTGGGCAGTCGGGTCGCGCTGTGCATCGCCAAAGGTGTAAAGCTGTTCAAGGTAGAGATCCTGAACTCCGGTCTTCTCGTACAGTTCACGGCGGGCCGCGTCGTCCAGCGATTCTCCGACCTGCACGAGACCGCCAGGAAACGCCCAGCGTCCGGCAAATGGTCCCTTTTTTATTTTGACCAGGAGAGCCTTAAGTGCTCCCTCCGCAATAGAAAATAATACGGCATCCACGGCCACCCGTGGATGGGTCTGATTTGTGTAATCGGCAATCCGCAATCCGCAATCCGCAATCGGCCTAGGCACTGAGTTGCAACATACGCTCTAGTGAACGCTCCGCTCCCACGCGCACGTCCTCGGGCAGTGAAATCTCATACCGACGATGACGGAGCGACTCGAGCACGCCATCGAGGGTAATCATCTTCATGAAGGCACACAGCTTGCAGCTTTTGTAGAACTTCTTCTCCGGCACTTCCAGCAGCAGCCGGTCAGACAGACCACACTCGGTAACGATGAGAAACTCCTGCGCCGGGCTCTCTTTGGCATAACGCATCATGGCGCTGGTCGAGAGCACCGCGTCGGCCAGTTGGATCACATCTTCCCGGCACTCGGGGTGCACAAGGATTTTCACCTGCGGCAAATTGCGGCGCACTGAGAGAATATGCTCAGGAGTGATCTGATGATGGACGTAACAATTCCCTTCCCACGAGAGAATCGTCTTGGCCGTCTGACTCTGTACATAGCGGGCAAGATTCTCGTCCGGCACGAACAGAATGTGCTGACTGTCGAGCGCTTCGACCACCTGCAGGGCGTTGGCTGAAGTGCAACACACATCAGACTCAGCCTTAACGTCCGCCGTGGTGTTCACGTAGCAGACTACCTGTAAGTCGGGATAGGCCTTACGCAGTTCCGCCTTACGGTCAGCCAGAGCTTCGGCAGTGATGCTCTCGGACAACGAGCAGCCCGCGCGCAGATCAGGCAACAGCACAGTACGCTCAGGATTAACCACTTTAGCGGTCTCGGCCATGAAGTGCACGCCACAAAACACAATCATGTCAGCTGAGACTTTCTTGGCGGCTCGGGCCAGTTCGAGGGAATCACCGATAAAGTCAGCCACCTCGAAAATCTCCGGCCGCTGGTAATTGTGGGCCAGGACTACAGCGTTGCGCTCTTGTTTGAGAGTTTTAATTTCGCGAATCCAGTCGGCATAAGTTTCGCAGGCCTCAAGGGTGTAGTCGCTGTCGAGCTTGGATAGATGATCGTACAATTCCTGTGGGGTCTTCTCCCCACCGTAGACGGTATGCATGTTCTCTCCCCAGGGATGTTTGCGTAATTTTGACGCATAGTAGTCACGCCCCTACTTCCTGTCAATGGGAGAGAGCAAAAAGTTCTCGTGCTGTCAGCTTAAGAGAGCTCACTGCACTCCAAGCCTCAACCACTAAACCAGGAGGCAAGAGATTGGTACACGAGAGTTGTCACCCTGAGTGCAACGCAGGGTCTCGGCCTGAGATTCTTCGCGGAGTTTATCCTGAGCGAAGCCGAAGGGCTCAGAATGACAGTGCTGAGAAGCCTCAGTATAAAATGTACGAATATTTTGCATTTCGGTTTAGGCCCCTCTCTTCTTGCGCGTATTTCTCTTCTCTCTTTGGGAGAAATAACTGCCGGCCATTGTCTCCTTGCGTGACTTATAATATAAGTCTTTAGGTAATACATAAATGATGATCCTTGGGCTGAAAACTTACACGATGGAGGAAGTGGCCCGACTGGTTTTTGGGAACAACCTTCGGATCTGCCGAGAGCGCGCAGGCTTAACCCAAGAAGAGTTGGCCAGACGAATCGGATGTAGACAGTCGTACATTTCCCAGGTTGAGCAACCCGAGGCACGGCCTACGCTCGGTACGCTGCAAAAAGTTGCCAAAGCGATCGGATGCGCTGTTGGTGATCTTGTTCGCAAGACTGCTTAGCACAGTCCTGTGGGGCGGGCTGTGCCCGCCATCAAGCGCTCACGCACAGATTTTGTACATGAGCCGGAAATGTTTCCTTTCATCAGCTAGCGTTGGCGATCTCCTGCCCTAGTCGCACCCGTTCGCTGACTGAAAATTGCTGAGGGGTGCAGTGTTCTATAGCCGCGATCAACGGTCGCAGCCCACGGCGATTAGCAAGTTGAACTGACAGGCCGGGGCGGGCGTTCAGCTCCAACACACAGGGACCACTCGCTGCGTCCAGGGTAAGATCTATCCCTAGATACCCAAGGGGAACGGCATCAGCACAGCGTGCGGCAATAGCAAGTATCTCTTCCCAGTGTGGAATGCGCAGTCCTGCAAGAGGAATCTCAGTATCCGGATGCAACGTCAGCCAGCGTTTGCCAGCCACCGCGTACGTCGTCATCCCGGAGGTCAGATTGATCCCGACACCAATACCCCCAACGTGCAAATTCGCCCGTCCTTTGGAGGCCACAGTCGCCAGCCGCAGCATGGCCATCAAGGGTACGCCACGGAATACAATCACCCGGATATCGGGCAGTCCCTGGAAACTGAGTCGCGCCAGCGCGGGATGCGCTCGCAGGTGGCGTTCAACGAACGCTTCGTCGTAGCGGTGATTGAGCGAAAATACTCCTCCCAAAATGTCCGACAGGTGACTTTCCAAATCACGCGCCTGTAAGCAACGCCCACCTGAAGTGACAAAGGCCGCCTCTTGCCGACCAGTAACAATCACTACCCCTTCCCCACCAGCGCCCTGCGCTGGCTTGATCACAAACTCTTGCCAGTTGCGGGTCTCGGCAATGAAACGAGTAATATCGCGATGGAAGCGATAGACTCCGAGAGTCTCCGCCACTGGCAGCCCAAGTGCCGTGAGGGCTTCCTTAGCCTTGAGCTTGTGATCTACCACTTGGAAGAGGGCACGGGGATTATAGCGCGCCAGCAGGTCCTGATTGCGCCGGTTGAGGCCCAAAATTTCGCGCGACAAAGTACGGAAGGAACGGAACATCAACATAAGCTCTCAGCAATTACAGCCGTTTTCACTCGCCTGAGTCCTCTGCTGGGAGCGCGGGCGTCCCGCCCGCTTTGAGGAGCGACCAAGATGGTCGCGCTCCCAGGATACGGCCAAGAGCAAATTGCTGTAATGCTCAGCTCTCAACAAGACAAAGCCCCCACCATAACTCTCACCGCCTAGCCTGTGGCTTGGCAACAGGCGTCGCTTCTGGGTTTGTGGTGTTTTGGCTGAAAGCTGACGGCTGAAAACTGGCTGTTTCTTGTCGCAGCAAACCATAGAACCGCACGTACTCGACCAGCCTGAGTCCGCGCCAGCGCCCTAGCAGCAATTCAATACCAATGACGACAAAAAGAATTTCTGGAAAGGTCAATACCAGAGGTTTCAGACCGCTATCTTCAATGCCGATATAAGAGCAAGTGGCCACCAGTAGCGTGCTGAGTGTCAACCGCAAGGCTTCACCTGTCCCGAGTTCAAGCTGCGTGTTCGTAAAACTCTCGATCTGGTTCGCCATAATGACCATGGGAAAGATACTGGCGTGCAGCAACGCACCGATGCCAAGGGTTGCTCCTAGTACAGTCAACCCAGCCATACTCACTGCCACCAAGGCAATTAAAATCGCGATCCGCGAAACCAAGTGTAAACGCAAGCGCTGCAAGGCGAGGCGCAGACCAATCCCCAGACCGACGATGATCACGAAGACCACCAACCCCCAACCAAGACCGGTAGTTAAAAATGCCAGAGACAAGAGCATCGGCGAGAAGGTGCCAAAGGTTTCCAGACCAATGACGTTACGAATAATGAGCAGGAAAAACGCAATCAGCGGCAGGGCAAGGATCAAATTGAGTGATGGCAGCGGCACTTGGGCTTGTACGGCGAGCGCCCACAGTCTCACTAACCCGCGCCGCCACCAACCCAGACCGTTGAAGGTCTCCGTATTGACTGTCACTGCGTGAGCATCCCAGTGCGCCGAGCTTTCCCCCAAAGAGAGCCCATCGCGTAGATAAGGGCGGGCAATTTCCCAGAGTCGGGTAAGATCGGACTGCTGCTTGATCAAGACGATTTCCGTCGGTTCCAAGACGCGCAGCAGGACCGTACCAAGCACCCTGCCTACCGGCCGGGCAAATCCGCCGGCAACCACTACATGTAGGTCGTCGAGCTTCACTCCCAGTTCCCCTTGCTTGAGCAGCGCGTACAAACCGGCAGTATCCTCAGTGTTGATGAGCAGGAGGTCAGCCTCACGTATGAGAGCGAGATTACTACTGACCAAAGATTGAAGATAATGTTCGCGGAAATAGCTCGACTCGAAGTCCGCGCTGAGCAGGGCAATGTTGATCTGCGCCTCTCGAGCCGCTGACAGAATCTGCTCCGTCACCTGCTGGGGGATGGCCTCATCGTTAATCAACACCACGCTAGCTAGCGGCCGATCAACATAGGCAGCCACCGTATGCACATGCTCATTCTCGTAGTGGAGGGCATACTTGCTGTTCTTTCCCAGACGGTGCTCGTCCGTACGGTCTGTGGCCAGCGCAGCAGTCCGCGTCAGTTGTCGAATGAAAAATGTGTACTCAACCGGTACCTGCCGGGTGTGAATCAGCAGCGGGAGATCGTTGCGGTAGAGCGCCAGGTAGGTATTGGGAAGCCAAGCAAAATAGCCTCCAGTTGGGTCCATCGGCACCCACGTGTCACCGATCAACGCTTCCGCCCAAGAGATGGTCGTGCGCTTCCGTGCGGTATCGCCCAGCCGGATACCACCAACGACGCGCGCCGGAATCCCGGCGGCGCGCAGGAGAGCAACCAGCGCTCGGGTCTTACCAAAGCGGCTCCCACGCTGAGCTGTAATCACTGCCAGTGCATCATTCTTTTCATTTCCCACATTCGGTGCAGCAAAGGCAGCAACATGTTGATACAGCGCCCAGACTGCCTGGTCAGCTTGCCTGCTCCCGAGCACCAGACGTTGCGCGCGGGCACGCACCATCGCAGCGTCACTCTGAATCAGGGACGAGAGCGAGAGGTACGATTTAAACTCGGGAGCAATTCCCTTGAGTGGAAATGGCACGGGGAGCACGGCGGTTCGTGCATCAGCGATTTGTACCGTATACTCATAACGGATCTGGCGCTTAGCTTCGCTTGCACCAGTCACCTGCCAGTGCCCCCACAGGTTAAGACCATCAGCTTCTTCGCGATAATTCACGCCATCGGCGCTCGTATGGCGCGAAAGTACGCTCTGCCGGCCATCCGACAGTGGCAGCAACATCTGCACATGCGTTCCTGGTGTAGCAGCAGTAAGTGTCATTGCGGCTGCGATCTTCCAGTAGGCCGTCGCGGGATTGGTCGGGGAAGAGGTATCGCTCGAAGAGCTAAGAGAGGTCAGGGCCTCATCACTACTGAAGATTGGTTCCTCGTCTTGAGCGCAGCTCAGGGAAACCAGACAGAGCACGAGACCGAGACAGACGAGGCAGCGTATCATAGAGAAAAAGGGCTATCTGGCTACGTCAGCAGCACAAGCTAGTACTCTGTCAGGTTGAATTTGCGGTGTCATTGCGAGGAGCAGAGCGACGAAGCAATCTCGCCAACTTGGCATCCCCATTACTGAGATTGCTTCGCTTTGCTCGCAATGACAACCCCTCATCTTCATCTAGTAATCCATGCCAGCAACCATTAGCATGCCGCAGTCATTGGCGCAGCCGTCCCGGCGGCACCTCGCCGTTCTTCCAGAAAACGGCCGACCAAGTCATGATATTGGGTTGTACTGTGCAAATGCTTCATGCTCAGACGTAAAGCCGTACACGGACCGAAGGCGCGAGCGTACCAATCGATCATTTTGCGAAATTGGATGCACGCAACGGCCTCACCACGTAAGGCGACTGCCCGGAGAAAATGACGGGTCATGAACGCCACCCGTTCTTCCAGTGCAGGTATAGGTGGCGGAGGACATCGGTCCAGAGCGGCGCGAATTTCGTGAAATACCCAAGGGTTCGACAGCGCGCCACGGCCGATGACCAAACCAGCGCAGCCAGTCTCCTCCAGCATGCGTTTAGCGGACTGCGGGTTGCAGACATCACCGTTGCCGAAGACTGGCATCGACCGCACGGACAGCGCGACGGCACGAATTCCGGCCAGGTTTACTGATCCGGCAAAAGCTCCCTCACGGGTACGCCCATGAATGGTGAGCGCAGCAACTCCGGCATCCTCTAAGATAGGGGCGAGGTGTACGGCATCCGGTCGCGAGTCATCCCAGCCGAGCCGCGTTTTCACCGTCACCGGAATTTTGACCGCCTGCGTCACCATACGGACGAGCCTGCCGGTCTTTTCCAAGTCCCGCAACATCGCCGCGCCAGCGCCACGCTGCACCACCTTCTCAACCGGGCAGCCCATATTGAGATCGATCACCGCCACGCCCGCCGCTTCCAACCATTGTGCGGCATCGCGGATTTCTTCAGCTACCGAGCCAAACAATTGGACCGCCAAAGGGCTATCTGCCGGACAGGTCTCGATCAGTTCAAGAGCTTTGTATTGTTGTTCCAAGAGGGAACGAGCATGGACGAGTTCAGTCGATGCTAAACCGAATCCACCGACCTCTCGCACACATAGGCGAAACGGCAGGTTGGTATAGCCGGCCAATGGCGCTAACAGCAGGTTAGAATTCAGAGAGAGAATGCCGAGGTAGAAGTGGTCAGCCATTACTGGTCAGTTTTCAGTTGGCAGTGATTCATGAATGCGAATGCGTCCTGGCTCCACGATCCACAGACGGCCTACGGGCGACTCATTCGGGAGAGCCGCAACGATCTGACGAATCAACCTTGCCATTCCGGCCAAAGTGGGGTGTGGGTGGCGTAAGATGATCAGGCCAGCATACTTTTCAGGTGGATAGTCGAGGATTTGGGCGAAGTCGAGGTCTGCTGTGATCAAGCAGAGTTTTTCATTCTGACAGATTTCCGCCACAATTTCATCTTCCGCGCCTCGGAGGGCTTCCTCCGCCACCGTGGATACTGTATGGCCCGCCTGGACGAGTGGTTCGCGCCACCGGGGGTCAGCATTTTCATCGAGCTTGAAACGCAACATCAACCGGACACCTCGATCGGCAGAACCCTCTCGCGTGTCATTTCAGCAGCGTACGCAAGGCAGGCTTGAATATCTTCTCGGGTCAGGCTCGGATAAGCAGTGAGAATGTCTTCTACACTGTCGCCATTAGCAAGATATTGGACAATGAGCCACACCATGATGCGTGTTCCTTTCACGCACGGCTGGCCGTGACAAATCTTCGGGTTAATGCCGATGCGGTCTAATAAGTTAGCCATAGTTACTTTCTATTCTCTTCGTAGCGAAGTAGCATGCGCTGTGCGCACGACAGATTTGTTCATGAGCAGCAGCGCAGCGAAGAATCTCAGGGTTGCAGCTAAAACGAGACCCTTCGCGGAGTTTATCCTGAGCGTAGCCGAAGGGCTCAGGGTGACAAGAAAGTAGTTTTGTTAGGGGCTCTAAGACTAAACCAGAATGCCTCATATTGGTACACTTCACACTGTGACCTTTCAGCCCTGTCATTCTGAGCGTAGCGAAGAATCTCACCGCAAGACCCTTCACGGAGTTTATCCTGAGCGGAGCCGAAGGGTTCAAGGTAACAAGCCTGGTGTGCCAATCTCTTGAAGTCTGATTTAGACAGCTATGTCCTCTTGGATCTGTTGGGTAATCTTCAATGATTTCACTTTGCCCCGATAGGATAGCTTCTTCCATCTCGCGTCCGGTAATCTGATCTGCCTCGCGTTCCTTCTCTGCATGACTAGTGAGCCGGTACTTTTTCTGTCGTACCTTAGCCCGAAGAGTCTCAATGATTTCTTGCGCAGCCATCTCTACTTTTTCAGCACTTCAGCAACTCGGGTCAGCCTACTCTCTTCTATCAAGTCAGCTGCCCAAATATCTACTCTCGCTCAAGCTTATGCTGTAGCACTATCATGTAAAATAGCCTCAAGGTCGAAAAACTGCGCGCCGTCTAGTCCACGGTATCGCTCAGGATGACAGGTGATAATGAGAACCTGGAGGCGTTGCGCAGCTTCTTCCAAGACTGTCAGAATCCGAGCCAGCCGACCTATGTCCGTCGCGGTCAACACGTCATCAAGCACTACAAGTTGACGTTCTGCTTTGGCTAGCACCTCAGCAAGAGCAAGACGGGTGGCAAGATAAATCTGCTCCCGCTCACCGCCGGAAACATCATCGAGCCGCACTGGTATCTCTGCCAGTTGAGGGAGGACGTGCGCTGGCTCGAAAGTCTCGCCAAGCTGGATGCTACCTAACCGCCCACCGGCAATGCGCTGCAACATGCGAGTCGCCGCCAGCTGGACGGGACCCACAACCGCTGATAACGCCTCCACCCGACATTGGGTGACCGTATCACGCAGCAGCCGCACGGCGTTTGTACGTAACTCTTCCCTGGCGACCTCTTCCCTCAGGGTCGCGATTTCCTCTTCAGCCTGTACTAAAGCGGAATAGGGTCCCTGGGCTGACAGATACCCAAGCCTGCCCTCCTCACTTTTCTCAGCCTCAAGCGCTTTCGTCGCCTCTTCTTCAGCGCTTTGGAGCTGTTTCTCTAACTTGGTAACAGCTGCGCGAGGATCTTCACCGAAGGTTTGCAATTTCCTTTCGACCGCCTCAAGAGCGGCTGTGGCCGCGTCCCATGCAAGGGCAAGCTTCTTCAGCTCCACCTCTCGTTCCTCGTGTGTTTTCCCATCACTGGAGAGATCGGCTATCTTTGTCTCAAGAGACCTCTGCTGTCTTTCTGTTTCTCCCAGCCTCACGTCTAGTTCATCTTTCTTCCTATTCGCCGCAGTAAAGGCATTCTGCGCCGATTCCCACGCAGCCTCTGTCTCATCCACTGCAGTAATGAACGAGCGCCTGATTTCGTCAGCAGAGGCAAGAAGGCCGGACAAATCTGGCGGAGCCTCTCTCCACTCGGGATGAGATGCAAGTACCTCCTCCAGGCTTGCCGTCATCCTTGCGTATTCCTGCCCGATCTTCTCGACCGAGTCATTAGAAAGGAGAGTTGAGACCTGTGTCTTCGCCTCAGCAACTTTCTTGTCCAGATCTCTGGCTTTCTCGGAGAGGGATTCTAACTCCTCCAAATCCATCGTGCCGAAGCCCCGGGTCAGCTCGCTGAGCTTGCGGGCAGCCCGGTCCCGCTCAGCGCGGAGTTCCTCGACAGAGCTAGCAGGACCCCGGGCACGCAAACGTCCAATGCCGCGTACCTCAACGACCACTTCAGGTGAACCTTTGATTTCAGTCGACCGGCCCGGCGTGAGCACCCGAGTTCCGGTTTCCTCTCCTACCACAATCTCCAGAGAACCAGCTTTTTCTGGAACGATCTCTAGCGTAATAAGAGCGGCTTCGAGGTGGACCTGGGCCGCCTCCCGCTCTCTGACTGCCTTGCGGATCGCACGCAGCGTTCTGGTATCTGGTGCCACCAGTTCACTGCGCTCTTTCCTGCATTGCGTAAGTGCCTTCTCTGTCTGCCTGATACGCTGGAGGTGCTGCCGCAGTTCCTCAGCCTTCACTTTGGTATCAAGATAGCGCCGTGCCAAGTCCGCCTTCTGACGCGCTTCCTCAACGGCCTCACGACCCTTCCGGACATCCTCCAGGCGACTCTTTGCTTGCGCAGCTTCTGTCTCACGCTTCTCTACTTCGCGTGTCCACAACGGCAGGTCTGCTTGAAGACGCACCAAAGTCTCCCCTGCCTCCTTGAGTTCTTTCTTCGCCGTCTTGATCGCTTCGGTCCGCTCCTTCAGCGTGCCATATTGGATCTCCGCCGACTCGACTTGCCCTTCCCGTTCCCGTTTGTCTGCTAGAAGCGCCACATGAGATTCCGCGTCGGAGCGCGCTTCTGTCAATGCCTTTGCAAACGCCTCGGCATCGCGTTTTACCTGGGTTCGCTGAGCGCGGAGATCTTCTACCTTGCGAGTGGCATCCTCGAAAGCCTGCTGCTGGTTTAGGGCGTGGCCTCGCTGCTCGATGGCTTGCTGAAGCTGATCGCGGAGTCTGACCACTGCAGGCGCATCTCTACCCGCCCTCAGCTTTCCGCCAGGAGTGTAGATTTGCAGATAGGCATCCTCGATCTGCTCCTCTAAATGTCCGGCGCCCGGTCCGGAAATTTGTACCCCAAGGAACTCGCGAATGTCAGAGACCACATCACCGGAGAGCTTGGTAAGGGCCAGGTCTCCTTGTGGCGCCCAAAGGACTTGCGCGAGCCCCCAGTTTTCAGGCCGGGCAAGCCCACGGCCGGGCGGATTGCGTGTGACAATCTCCCGAACCTGCAGGTCCGCAGCCTCGCCTTCTGCCAAGCGCACGAAGCGTCCGTTTTCTTGCCGTTCCAGGTTCGATGAGGGACGATCCAGAAACCGCTTTGTCAGACGGTAGTCTGTGCCTCCGTGTGCAAACTCCATAGTGACCAGGGGAGCCAAGGACCGGCCCCAAGGCCGCAAGGCTTCGACCTCTTGACCCGTGACCCGGTGACTATCGAGCAGGCCCCGGAGGAGCGCCTCAAACAAGGTGGATTTCCCGGTGGCGTTGGGAGCATGAAGAACGTTCAAGCCGTCTGAAAAGGGCCCGACGCGTACGGAGGCAATAAAGCAGCGCCAGCCCTCGACACCGATCGAGCGGAGAATCATGCTCGTGCCTCTGTCACCAACGCATAGAGTTCCAGGAAGGCTCGCGCCGCCACGTCTGGTGAAGCCCCTTCTGGCCGCTGGCCTGTATAACTGAGATCAGACAATTCATGCAGTCGGGAAGCCGCCTCGCGGATCACACATGCAGGCAACCCAGCCAGCCACGAATCATCTTGCGGAGCTGGCCGGAGCGAAGCCGTATTGATCCGGCCACACAAGAACCGGGCAGTAAGAAGCTCTTGGAGGCGCAAGAGTTCGTCACGCTCCTGAGCGGATAAGAGTCCCCCGAGCCGTAACTCCAGCAAAGTTGTCTCACAATTCTCGAGTGCTTCAATCTCCGCTCGGACCCGCGCCAGGTCTCCCGGCTCGCGAAGTGATTCTTCGATCACTGTCCAGTGGAGGCCACCCGTACGCACGGAGGTCACAACTGGTGGCGCTCCGGTCTCCGCAATTTCTATCAGCAAGACGTTGCCGCTATCCCGCTCGCCGAATTTGGTCGGTTCGTGGGTTCCCGAGTACGCCATACGGACATTGCCGTCCGGAACTGAATACAACCCCGTGGAGTGCCAGTGACCTAAAGCCAGATAGTCGAGTCCCGTACGCAAGGCGGCATCGCGAGGGATGGGATAGTCAGGCTCCTCATGGGAGACGCCTTCGATCGTGCCGTGGGCCAGACCAACACGAACGCCTTGAGTGCCATCCGTGTTGATCCAAGCGGTAGGATTCCGTGTAGAGCGCTTCTCCCGAGCAGGACAAGGAAAAAGCACTCCGCCAGAGATAAGCACAGGCTCCGTTTGGGTGAGAACGTGTATCTGCTCCTGCGACTTCCAGGCTGGGT
>JACQEL010000979.1 GCA_016200595.1 Deltaproteobacteria bacterium | reverse complement strand
GGCCCGCCATCGAAGGGATCGACGTGACGGAGAAAGCGCAGGCCGACTTTCTCTAAGAGATGGACTGCGCCTTGCGTGTCAGGCCCTACCTGACCGATCTGCTCCTGCACCTCAACCGGCAACATGCAGATGTAGAGCGGAATGGACGGAAACAGCGCGTCAATGAACTCCTTGTCCTTGGTACTGAGCTTATCAGCCTCGCGGAAGCTGAGGCCGGTGACTCGTTTTCCGTAGCACTCCCAGAACAAACTCTCCTTGTCCGCCGTGAGGGGTGGCAGCATCTCGGCCACGACCTCATCCTCGAAGCGTTCCGGGTACATGGCGAGGTAGAGAAAACGCACGAAAGACAGTTGTCTACCGATCTTGGCTTCATGCTGACGATAGGCCGGATCAACAATGAGTCCGCCCACTTCTGTCGGACCATCGAGGCTACGGCGCAATATCAGGTACGTGTGGCGGAACATCTTCTTGAGTGTCTTTGAGTACCGCTGATCGGTGACCATCTCCAGGTAAAAGTGGGGAGATTCGGGGGTGCCATGTTTGGCAATAATCATCGCCGTACCAGCGATGCGCTGGGTGGCGCGCTCTTCAAGGACGAAGAGGTACACGCCCTCGTGCCGGTCCAGTGTCTTCCCGCGGAAAGACAAAGCAGAGCGGCGAATAAGCGCGATGAGATCGTCTTCTTCGGTCGGTAAGTTGATGGAATCGAGGAGACGGGCAAGGCGGAGAACCTGGGGCACATCCGCGGTGGCGGCTTCGCGCAGGAGGAACGGAATCAGCATAGGAAAAGTCCGGGGTCTCACAGTCTAAGCTTGAGAGCGTGTCTTAAAAGTCAGAATAGCAAGTCATTGCGAGTCCCCCATAGCGCGGGCGCTAAGCGTAGAGGCAGAAACAGTGGGCTTCTCCCGGTTCGTCATTCCCGCGCAGGCGGGAATCCAGTCTGTTGCTCCTGGATTCCGGGTCTCGCGTTGCTCGCCCGGAATGACGGGCTGCCACGAGTGACCGGTACGGGTCGAAGATTTTGTTTCTGAGCAGCGGAGCGAAGCAATCTTTGCGCAAAAGAGATTGCTTCGTCGTTCCTCACTCCTCGCAATGACAGTTCCCCTACTTTTGATAGACTCCGAACTGCGCGACTTATTTGAGCGGCTTGGTCGAGAAACCTTTATCACTGTACGAGAGCAACGCCCTCTTGCCATTGACCGCCGTCTCCAAAACCACTTCGTGTCCCCACAATTGGTGAAGATATGCCAGAGTCCGTTCGGCATATTCCAGTTGCAAGTCACGGCTGTCATGGTGGTGCTTCACATAAAGAACACGATTGTGGTTATAGTCTGCATCTTCGATCTTAATCACCGGAATCGAACCCATCCCCACATTCTTGAGCAAGGTTTCTTTGACCTCGCGCCAACTCTCCTTATCCGACACTTTGGAGATAACCAGTTCATCACCGCGTGGTTCATATTGGAACATATCCATCTCACGCATCAGCTCTTCGGTGAGGAACCGGCGGAGAAACGACGCGTCACGATCGACTTCACGCGCTTCAAAAATCGCTTGGATACCGCTTTTCGTCGGTTTACCGTACTTCTCGATCTCCTCAGGAGTCGGGTCATCGTGGCGGCGTTTGATGTCGTCCCATAACTTCAGGCCCAGATAATAGGGATTGATCCCACGGGGAAACGGGCGCACCACTTGATTATGATGCACGAGAAATTCCAGGTGGAGGTCCTGCGGCAGGTTAAGGCTGTTCAGAATCTCGCGATGCCAATAGCTCGCCCACCCTTCGTTCATGATCTTGGTCTCGATATTCGGGATGAAATAGCGCGACTCCTCGTGCGCGATCGTCAGCAGATCCTTCTCCCACTCGCTGAGGTAAGGATTATAATCACGGACGAACAGGAGCAGGTCTTCCTCCGGCGAGAGTGGCACTTTCTGTAAATCAGGGGGCGTATACTCCTGCCGCTTGTGCACGCGCTGGAAAGGATCAGGCGTGGGCTGGGCTGCTTCCAAGATGCGCCGTCGTTCCTCTTCAGGCGCGAGCTTCTTGATCGCCAGGTTGCGCCGGCACTGGAGAGACAGGGCATGGGCAGCGTCGAGGATCGTCTCCACTTTTTCTATGCCGATGGACGGGTCCTCGATGTAGCCGCGCACGCGGTCGGCATGAATCTTAAACAAGTTCAACGTCAGCTCGGCACGCGTACTTTTGAGGGTAAAGTTGTTTTTGAAGAAATCGTTGTGCCCGTACACATGCGCGACAGTCAGGACCTGTAAACACAAAGAGTTATCCCGCATCAGGTAGGCCAATGCGGGGCTTGAATTAATGACCATTTCATAGGGCAGACCAGAAACTCCATAGTCATACATGGTCTTGAGTTTCTCGTAACTCTTGCCATACGACCAATGCGGATAGTGAGACGGCATGCCCGAGTAGGCCATGTAGCCCAACATCTGGAAGTGATCGCAAATCTCAAACTCCTGCGGGTAGCAGGAAAGCCCAAACTCTTCTACTTTCTCACGAATCTTCTCGTCCCAGTACTCTAGATCTTGGATATCCCAGTCTGCCATAGATTCCTCATGTCTTATGAGTGTTGACAACCAAATTCGGTAATAGCCGCAGCAGTTGTAGGGCGTGCGAAGCGCGCCAAACGGCGCGTAGTACGCGCCCTACCAAGTCCTGATTACCGGTTTTGTTCAGCAAAGTTCATTAGGCTTCCGCAGCCGCGGTGGCTTCGCGAACTCTTTCCTTGGCTAGGAAGGCCTTGAAGCTCGGCCAAATATCCTCCTTGCGTTCGATCAACACGGTCTGGAAGTTTTCGGCCTCCAGACGACGGAAGATATTCAACATCGAGCTCTCATAGTAGCGCGACCCTAACGGTTTAATCTCACCATAGCCGAAGAGGTTGCAGACCTCGCATAACTCTTTGGCGGCTTTTAAGGCCGCGGGATTGTCAGACTCGAAATTATCACCATCCGAGCAATGGAAGGCGTACACGTTCCATAAGGTTGGATGATAACGCTCTTTAATAATATCCAAAGCTTTAGTGTAGCCAGAGGAAATGAAGGTTCCACCGGATTCGCCCTTATGAAAGAACTCCTCTTCGGTCACCTCGTGGCCTTCGGTGTGATGGGCAACAAAAACGATCTCGACGTTGCGGTATTTCGTACAGACGAACTGGTAGAGCAAGAAAAAAAAGCTGCGCGCCAAGTACTTCTTCATGGTGTCCATCGACCCCGAGGTATCCATGACACAGAGCACTACGGCATTAGACTCAGGACGCAGGTCGGTCACCATATGCCGGTAGATCATGTCATCCTGATGGAACGGAAAGCGCTGCTCGTCGTCCCACTCGTCCCCCTGACGCCGGGCGACTGCCAGGCGACGCCGGATGCGCGAGATCGCCGTACGCTTTTTATCCAGACGAATACGGATGCCGGCACGGCGGTAACCTTTACGTTTACTCAGCCGTTCGGACATGACCTCACGCAAGATTTTGCGCTCCATGTCCGGCAACTCGAGATCTTCGAACATGATCTCGACGAGTTCTTCTAGGGTGACATCGGTCTCGTAGTAGTCTACGCCGGGTTGGTCGCCCGCCTTATCTTGGCCTTGCCCGCGTTCACCTTGTGACTTGCCCAGCACCTGACCGGGCTGGGAATTCCCGTCGCCCTGGCCAACACCGGGGGTATTCTCGCCATAGATGAAGCGGTACTCTTTAACCCCACGGATCGGGACCTTGATGATCTTGTCTTTGTCCTTGCCGATGATGGACTCTTCGGCAATCAGATCGGCGATGTTATCACGAATCGACTCGCGCACCTTCTGGCGGTGACGCTGGCGGTCACCAGCGCTACGGTCTGAACGTAACGAATCTGATGATGAATACGGACGAAAAATTGTGTCTGCCATAGCTTTTCACCGCACCGTGCCTTCCCCGGTCCTTTACCAAAAGTCCTCAACTCCCTCGACAAGGAGCTGAGCCCCTTGTCTTTGAGGTGAGGGATGTTCAATCCTTCCACAGATTGTTAGCCGCGTATTTCAGCACGACATCGACGCAATACTCACAATAGCCATGGTCGAGCAGGTTCTTCACCATGGTGTTGTATTTGCCGACCTGCTCCTCGTCCCGCGTCCGGGCTTTGGTGATGACCCGACTAATATCGCGCACGGAACTCATCAGCTTCTTCTCGATGGCTTCTTTGAGCGGCTCGTAGCTTTGATACGAAACCTTCTCGCTCCGGCGCGCGGCTGCCCACAGATAGGCAATCACCTCTTGGCGAAACCCATCCGCGGCCGAGCCAATGATGGCGATCTGCTCTTCGACCGACTTGAGGAACCCCTCGTCTGGCTGTAACTCCTCCCGCGTGTTGCGGTCCTGGGCCTTGGTCTTATTCACGTAGGCTTCGGCGTGGTCCAGATAATTCTGGAATAAGGCTTCAGCTTG
>JACQEL010000978.1 GCA_016200595.1 Deltaproteobacteria bacterium | reverse complement strand
CTCAACCGGTCCCGGCTGGTTATCCAAAATGATGAGATTAGGATTGTCCAGTGGGACAAGCGTACCCAGCGTGCCTGGTCGTGGGGTATAGGTTGCCGTCAGAGATTGCAGCGGCCGGATTGCCGAACTGCTCGGCGTAGGGGTTAAGTCGAACTCCTCTACCGTCCCATCAAGCAGCGTCAGGCTGATTTTGTGCTGGTCGGCCGGAACGAGGAAGAATGTCCCTAAACCGCCGCCCTGCCTATTCACCTGCCAACCCGTGCCTTGCACGCGGTTGGCTCGCACCCGCATGGTCTGTACACCGAGCCGCCAGCCCACGCCAAAGTCGCCTTTACGCTTGTCGCGGCTGTCGTAGGTGCGGTTGATAGCGATAGGTAGACCGGACATTACTACGTCAAGGTCTTGGAAGGTGACTGTAAACAATCCAACCTTTTGCTCGCCATCCACTTGAACGGTAATGTCCGTCGTCGTGGCATTCCCGCCGAGGTCGAACACCGTGAGCCGCACGGTGTAGAGATCATTGAGCAACACCGTGGGATCAAGCGTGCCCAGCACGCCGCCCGTGCTCGGTGCCATCCCGCTAGCCAGGAGGGTGAAGGTCGTCTCCCCTGCGGGAGCGATCTCCAGTTTGTAGCTGGAGAAGTTGGCGTCCGTCGCCGTGCCGATAATATCGGTCGGACTGGTGATCGTGCTGTTAGTAGCCGGGGCGGTGAGAATCGCGGTCGGCGGCGTGGAGTCTGCGATGCGTGCGCGCACAGTCAGAGTCGTGGAGCCGCTGATTGCATCTTTGGTCGCTCGGATTGTCGTCGTGCCACCAGCGACACCGGTGGCGACACCCGTGCTCGTGAGCGTTGCCACTGCCGTGCTGATGCTCTCCCAACTCACCTGATCGGTCAGGTTCTGCGTACTCCCATCGTCGAACGTACCCGTCGCGGTAAATGCTTGGGTGTCCGCGGTCAGGATCGACGGGTCAGTAGGCCTGACGGTAATGGAGACCAGCGTCAGCCCGGGCGGCGGTGGACCTGTGGAGATCACCAGGTTGACGGCACTACCCGGCGCGACAGACGTTCCTGCCACTGGATTCTGGCTGATGACTTGCCCTGCCGGGACGGTGGTGCTGTTAGCAGTGGAGGTGACGCCCACCGTCAACCCCGCCGCGCCGAGCGTGGACTCGGCATTTGCCTGGGTCTGCCCCACGACGTTGGGCACCGTCACCGGCGCGGACACCTGGATGGTGAAGATCTGGAACGCGGCCAGGCCGCCACGGTCGTGCACACGCACGGTGACATTGTTGCCACCGAGTTGCCCACTTGTCGGTGTCCAGCGCAGTAAGCCGGTCGTTGGATCGATGGTCATGCCAGCGGACGCCGCAATCAGCGCGAAGGTCAGTTCATCACCTACATCAGGATCAATCGCCCGCACCGCATGGAGGTAGGGCAACCCCACCGTTGCCGTGGTCAGCGGCGTGGAGATAATCTCCGGAGGATTGTTCGGCGGATGGACGGTGATGAAAACCGTAGCTTCATTGGAATTGAGGCTCCCATCCGTGGCTTTGTAGACAAACTTGTCCGCCCGGTCGTCATCGGGCGCCAAGGCGTTGGTCCGGAAGTTGTTCAATCCTGGCGTGAGCCAGTTGGGCCGCTCGTTCTTGGGAATCGTGCCGTCTTCATTGACGTTAGTGATGTGGTAGGCGTGCTGGTTCCAGATGCGCCGCGTGCGCACCCAGTCGTTGTTCCTGCCGCCGTAGACGAAGATCCCGAACTCGGTGAGGCCCTGCTGGGTGCCGAAGCCGCAGATGTTGTTGCGCCCGACCACGATCTCGGCATGGCCGTCGTTGTCCACGTCGACCACCACCGGGTTCTCGATTGCCGTGCACGATGTATTCGGCGTCTCGAACAGCAGCTCGCCGGTCGCGCCCCGATAGATGCGCAGCTTGAGCTCGTCATTGTAGAGCACCTCGGCCTGGCCGTCGTTGTCAAAGTCGAACACCGAGGAGCCGGTGATGTTCGAGCTGAAGTCCTGGATCGGCGCTTGCCACTTGACGTCGCCGTTGGTCTCGAACACCACGTAGCGCTGGAATGCCGCGACGCCGATCTCGGGCTCGCCGTCACCGTTGGCACCGTTAACGGTGGACAAGCAGGGGAAGCGACTCGTCGTGCGTCTGCTGACCGAACCGGGTGGAGAGCACTATCTCTTGTTACTAGAGGAACGACCACCACCCCTGTCAGTGGGTGTGCTTGCACCTCTGGGGCTCACCTCGCGTGAAACTGAAGTATTGTTTTGGGTGATGCAAGGAAAAACTAACCTTGAGATTGCCACGATTCTGGAGGCGCGCTCCCGCACTGTGCAGAAGCATTTAGAACGCATTTACCGGAAGCTTGGGGTTGAGACGCGCACCGCAGCCGCCAGGCAGGCGTTGGAAATGTTAGGATTGCTGAAGCGGTAGGGCATCGATAGAAAACACTTGATACGGAAGAATTATAGAATACTAAACGGAGGCTGAGTGAGTAGGAGGGTGGGTCATGACCCATCCTACGCCTCTCTATGGCGGATGGCGGAACAGACTGTAGGCTAAAGGCTTCAGGCTGAAAGGGAAGGCAGACAGAGAGAGGAGACAGAAACGGAGCGCGCAGACGGGATACGGAAGGTGAAAGACGGAAAATGGGAGACGGACGGCGAAAGGCGAAACGGGGAAACGGCGAAGAGGGGAAACGGCATCCTCAGTGGTTCTCTTTGAGTTCCTTGGCGCGACGAACCCTGCGTCCGCGTCGGGATGTTTTTTTCTTGAACGGCAGAGTCAGGAGCGACACGTCTGTAGCGAGCGCTCATTCAGGATCTTTGTGAACATCTCGCAGTTGTAAGGAAAAGTGGGAGAGCTCTTCCAATGAGACTGTTCGTATCATCCTTGGTATTAGACTTGCTTCGCAATAGAGCCCCGCAGGGGCGTGAGGAGGTGGCCCTCGGCGCAAACCGTGGGGCAGGAGAGGACCACACGGTACCCAGAGTCTCAGAGGCGCGAGAGAAGACTACCGTCTTGAGGTCTTCCACCCCTCCGGGGCTAGGCAAATTTGACACCATTTACATACTTCATTCCCATATTCAAGCCTGATTCCATTTCTCCCACTTAGCCGACCACCCTTGGAATGTGGTAATACAAGACCTGACCCCTTTTTCGCCGCCCTCTAGCTCTGTCTCACTTTTGCCTTGCTGGCTTGCCCCTATCTCTGCGAAGCGTCTGCACGCGGTGCCTGACCCACTGCTCACGGTCCTGATTCGCCCCCTCAATGGACTGAAACTTGCGCACTCCGCGGGGAATCTGGCGAGGCACGAGGCGAGTAGAGAACGCCCACAGGGCCTTGATATGGGCCACGAGGTCCGCGGAGCCAGGGCGCTGCCAGAGCGCACGCCTGGCCGCGTCGAGGTCTCTAAACTTTTGGATCGGCATCTTACTTGTCCTCAAGGTCGAACTTCTCTCGCAACGCCAGTGCGTCCGCCCGATCAATAGGCCGGACCGTGTCCCGCTTCATCTGATAGAGCATGGCGGGCGTGGCGAGCCTGACCCTTACTCCCTCGACCTCGACTATCTCCGCCTGGACATCGGCAAACTGGAATGCCGAGCCCAGGCGGGAGAGGAGATCAATGACGAACTCTTCCCCGGGCGGGCCATAACGGATAGTCGGATAATCTCCGGCGAGGTCTGCTGCCGTGATCTGCTCAATATCAGGATCAGCCCAGACCGAACGGAGGGCTTGCCGGAGGCGTGCGACGTTGCTCTCGTCTGGGCGGACGAACAGGTCTATATCCTCCGTCGCCCGCACGAGGCCGTGGAGGTTGAGGGCGACACCACCAATCAGCACGTAGTCTACCTGATGCTGTTCAAGTTCTTGTAGCAACAAGAGAAACTTCTCAAAATCCATCCGCAGGTACCATGCGAAGCATTGCTCGCCAGGCATCCAACCTGAGAGTTAAGCTACCACCATAAAACTGCCCCGGCAACGGCGCAACTATTAAAAACCGATGTCAGGAACCATTTTCTTGACATGGCCGCCTAAGGACGGGGATTTGTCACGCTTCAGGGCTTAGGTGACCCTCCCGCGCACCCAGCGGTGTGAGGGGCTGGGCTTAGCATCCACCGTGCGGCCACGCGGACGGCCGAAGAAAAACAAAGGTTCCTGACACCTTTTCCGCACGGAAGGCCGGGTCACGGCGAGACTGTCAGACTTTAACAAGGTAGTCAACGTGGCGTGCAAAGTCCGTCTCGTCTCGGCTCAGGCGCTCCCAAAATCGATGCTGCCAGAGCGTGCTTTGCTGTCGTTGAGTGCGTCGCGCCGTCCTCCACTCTGGCGCGCTGCCGGCGCACCCTACAGTGCTGGGTAACAGTCCGTTTAATGACCCGCCACCGGGTCGAGAAATCATGGTCATCCGGCGGCAACGTCCAGAGGGCGTAGATGGTCAGGGAGCAATACCCACGCCTCGATCACAAAGGGGAGCGTAGTGCGGATCGTAGTGATTCCAGTACGGAGGGCAGTGCGAACGTCGGCATCGGTAAGAAACGGTTGGCGGCGCAACGTAGGGACCGTAACGAAATAAGTCCCGCCATCCACCCGAGCGCGCCGATAATTAGGCATAGGGACAGTATACACGGTCAGCGCTGCAAGGCAGGGAGCAGAGAGGGCGTGCGTAGTTCGCTGGCGCGTAGGACACGCCCTACACCGCTAGTCTCCTCATCAGGTAGGGTGTGCGTAGCGCGCCGATTGGACGGCGCGTGGGACGCGCCCTACACCACTTAGCCGACGATCCTTAGAATATGGCAATGCAAGACCTGACCCTCTTTTCCCCAAGTGGAAGCTCGCTTTGGGGTATTCCCCCCAGCGTAACAGCGGTCACCGCGCCCTGCCAGCGAGAGACCAAGGCGACCACCACCCGCACCATCTGTGAGTAGAATGTGGGATCTCCGGCCCCGGAGACACGCTGGGTTTCTGGCCAGTTCGCTCTCGCCCAGTCACCAAAGGCGTAGGGGGGTCGTGACCCACCCTACGCCTCGAAGAAGCCCAGCATCTCTTCGCGGGCGGATTGAGCGACAAATTCCTGGAAGCTGTCGATACGCTTTGGTTGTGTCACTGCTCGGCTTCCACTGCCGCCACGACGCCCAGCCGGCATCTGATCCCCAGCGCCCGCGCCTGTTCCTCCGCCCGCGGGGCGGCGCTGAGAGCCAGAATCAGCGGAGTGACCGGTCTCCCCAGCTTTCTCTCGGCAAATCGGACTTTCCGATGAAACATCAGGACGTCGCCAGGCTTGAGGTAGGACTTTGCTTCGACCAGACAGGCGGTTTTGTCGTTATGCACATAGAGATCGAACTCTACGTCCGCGCCCGTCACTCCGTAGACTTCTCCAGCCTCATCACGTAAAACCAGCCGCTCGGCAAAGGGGAACGTTTCCCCAGCAAACTCCTCGATCACCTCCCGTAGGACACCTTCTAACCCACGGCCTACGCGATCACCTAGAGAAGACATACCGACCCTCACTTCCCGGACTTCTCGTCGCAAGTACCGCAACTCCTCGCTATGGTGGCGCAACTCCGTGATTACGGCCTCAAAGCGCCGGTCCACCGCCTCAAAGCGCCGGTCCACCGCTTCAAAGCGCCGGTCCACCACCTCAAAACGACTATTCATATCTTGTCGCAGCTCTTCAAAGCGACGGTTCATGTCCTGTCGCAGATCTTCAAAGCGGCGGTTGCTATCTTCCCGCGCGGCACGCAGCTCTTCCACCAAGGCCAAGAACTCCTGGCGGGAGGGAAAAGCTTCCAGCATGATGCCCCACAATTCGTGGCGGACCTCCGGACGCTCTCGCAAGAGTTTAGGAAGCTCGGTTCTGAGCTGTTCGATGAATTCGCTGTTTGCCATTGAGGCCGTCATTTTGGAGAGGGATTGCCAGCTTCAATTTAGCCTTACCCTACCAAAGGCACCCCTCCAGCACAATGGTGGAGAGGTTCGTCACGGGAAGCGTGCTCCCTCATATTTTTCGTCGAAGGGTCGAACAGTCGCAGGGCTCTCTTTGGGCTACGACATGAGGGAGGTGGATACCGCATGATCGAGCAAGAATTCTTTGAATGTAGTCTCACGCTTCACCCAGCGAAGAAACGATGAGTAGGGCCAATCTTTGGCTGCTTGGACATAATCGTGCTTGACTGAGTTGTGATGAAGGTACTCGACGTGCTGGCGGTCAGCGTGCTCGTCACGAATCACCTGCTCCCAGTAGCGGCGCTGCCCAATGCCGCGCGCCTTTACGCTGGCGGCTCCGTGAACTGTCTTCTCCAGGGGCACGGCAGCTAGAGCAGCGCGCCTTGAGCAACCGCCAGCGCAACGGGAAAGCGGCATCGGCCACGGGCAAGCGCCAGAGACAATGCAAGTGAGCGGGCACCACCACCATCGCGTCGATCGCCAAGGGAAGCTCACGGCGCGTCGGGCGAAAGGCCGCCCACAAATCAGCTATAGAAAAGCTACAGCAAGATGTGGAGTGGAGAAAAGCTCTGACTGTTTGTGTGCCACTGGCGGCTTGTCCGCCAGTGCGACCGGACAGCACGGGTAGCAAGCTACCCGCAGAGCGTTCCCGCGTCGTTCGGCAAGATTGACCGTGAAGAAATACCGGCCGCCCGCACTCCGGACACGGGTATAAGTGCGCATGGATACAGGATAGCTTCGCTAATCACCGAGAAGAATGAAGCTGGGTTTCGCAGCCGCTCACCCCAGCCTACAGCCCTCATTCACATATTCAAACCTGACTCCATTTCTTTCACTTAGCCGACGACCCTTAGAATATGGCAATGCAAGACCTGACTCCTTTCCCCCGCATGAGCCGGAGATTGCTGCGCCGTCAGCCGCTGTTGCTGCGCATCGGAAGTTGCAGGTCGCCAATCCACAGTATCCCATCCTCTATCCTCACCGGATCCTCACCCTGCAAAGTTTTCAAAATTCTCAACAACAGCTCCTTCTGCAATTCTCGCGACAGCTTCATGACCTCATTTGCCAGCTCCTCAAAAGTCAGCTCCATGTTCTTTACCTCCCCTGTGTTAGACGCCTCGTATCACTTCTAACCAGCGCCGGTGCATTCGATCAAAAGCCCGCTGTGTCATGGCAGTCGTATCATTGAACATGCTCAAGCAATCACTTTGTGCAATGCGCTGGTTAAGCGTAATGGCATGGAAGGCCACTACGGTATCCCGATACGTCTTGAGATAGACCCCTATGGCCCTCCGCACGTCATGCCCCACCGCCTCTAACCTGGTCGCCAGGCGCGCATATCCGCCCTAGCTCAGGAATGGCGCGGTGGGCTGATACGTCTGAAAATACTGCTCACACTCAAGCAGGTGGCTGCTGACGCTGGCAATCTCGTCCAACGTCGCCGGGCGTTGGTGCGGCATGAGCGTAGAGAGCGCGGAGTTGCACTTGCCGTATTGTTGTTCAAGCTCAGTGAGATACTTCTGTTCTAACTCCGCCGGTCTTGGTATAGGCGCATTCGAGTTCATAGGGTTCTTCTCCTGCAAGGAAAAGGTTCCTGACACCTTTTCCCATCACAGTTCCGGGTAGAGATATAGACACTATCTTTCTCCTCTCTCCCTCTCGTGGCCTGTTCCGTTTCGCCCTTGGCCTTTGGCCTTTCTCACGCCCGCCTTCGGCGCGTGGCACGCGCCCTACGCCGCGTCTTATCTCACAAATTGTAGGGTGGGTCATGACCCACCCTACACCACTGCTCAACCCAGCCTACGGCCCTCCACCCGGGCTACGTTGCTCTAATCTGCCCCCGTTTCTTCCAGCGATCTGGTGTCCACTTGGTTAACTCGGTCAGGGAGCGTGAAATCGGCGCTTACTCCAGCGAAGAGTTCAATATTGGCATTTGGTACTAAGGCCAACGACGTGTCCTTTATGTCGTAGCCGACGCCAAAACCTTGAAGAGTTCCTGAAATTCCAATAGAGCTTTTGAAGGAGCCGGTGATTTGCTTATCAGCGACCGCGGCCAATAAACCACCGGACGCTGCGAACTCAAGTCGGGAGTAAAAGCCGCCCAAGACGAACGGCTGAATTCCATTCTCACCACCGAGAGACGAGGGCGAGAACAGGGTCGTATCGTCGAACTGTAGATCGAAATTGAGGAGTGACAGGGGGCCAGCAAAAACAAGGGATAAAACATCAAATCCTGTAAGGTCAGTACCTCTGCCTCGCCGAGCCTTTCGTCCCTTTTTTGGGCCCTTGTTTCGTGGAGGAGGGCGAAGAGACTTCTTGACTGACTTCTTGAAGAAGTTGGGTGTCGAGGCATTCAGGGTGAAAAGGAAATGAATAGCTTGTGTATAGCGCCCGTTGCGTTGCTGACTTTCCAGCAGACTCAAACCAACACCTCCGCCGAACGGCTCAAGTGGGGCTTCAACAGTGAAGAACCCTGTAGGGCCATCCCACTGAACGTCGAGACCCGAGGTTGCCCGGCTAGCGACGACCGCTTGAGAGATAGAGGCAAGAACAAGAGCTGATAAGATCCCGGATACTATCTGGATTTCTGTTAGCGTTAGCAACCCGCTCGGGTCCCGAAAGTTGACGGGATTGGCGTTGGCGTAGAGATAGCGATGGAGGGACAGGGGGTCTTCAGGGGATCCTAGAAACGGGTCCGCCGCAATGAACTGCCCGGTCTGTGGATCGAGGTAGCGAGCGCGCAGGTAGGTTAGTCCTGTCACTTGATCTCTTGGCTCCCCGACAAAGAGGAACGCCTCATTGCCGGCGCCAGTCTGCTCAAGAGTCCGTCCAAAGGCGTCGTAATCGATATTGGCCACCACTGCGCCGGTCTGGTTTGTGAGTACTCGAGTACTGTCCAAGATGTCCGCATGGTAATACTCACGTCCAGCCCCAGTGTGACGTGATAACCGACTGTTCCCCAAGACATATGAAGTCAGCGTCTGACCTTGTGGAGTGTAATCCTCCACCACTTCCGCAAAGGGACGATTGGGATCGACAAGATAACGCGTTTCTTGGCCATCAACGGTTTGACTGACGCGAATGCCCTTTGTGTTGTACGTGTTACGTGGTCTGGTGAGTTCCTGTCCCGTCGGTTGTAGTCACAGCGGTCAGACGATTCTCGAAATCCCAGTCGTAGAACGTGCGATCGGTCGCGCTGCGCACTCGTGAGAGTCGATTGCCGTTGTTATCGTAGGAATAAACCGTCTCATTTCCTCCCAGCGTTTCCCGCACGAGACGATCATTTGCGTCATACTCGTACGCCGGCTGTCCCTCGCCTGAATCGGTGCGGCTGAGACGATTTCCTACCGCGTCGTAAATGTATGAGATGGTACGCAGTGCGCCCGCCGAAGAGGAAATCTGTTCTCTGGTGAGGCGGTACAGGGGGTCGTATTCGTAGGTGACGTGGCGGCCGGTCGGT
>JACQEL010000977.1 GCA_016200595.1 Deltaproteobacteria bacterium | reverse complement strand
AATGCGCTGCTTATTGATGGCAGCGGCCAAGCTGCCGTACACGGGACCAACGTGCTGGTCGAAGGTCAGTCCATCAAGACAGTGAGCCCCAGCCCGCTTGCCCAACCGCACAAGATTGCAATGGTGATGAAAGAAGGAAGAGTAGTAAAGGATCTATGAGCTCGTTCATAAATAAAGGAGGGCATTGCCATGGCTCTATCACCAGCGGAACTCACCCGGACGTTGAAAGGAATGCTGGAGCAGCGGAAAGCCTATCAGGATCATCCCTGGATTCAGCGCTACGTCAAAGGGGAACTCTCTCGTCCCCAGATCCGTACCTGGGTCGAGCAGCACTATTGCACGGTAGGAGACGTGCATGACCTTTTTGGACCAATTTACGCGGGCTGTCCGGACCCTGAGGTGCGGGTCCGCATGCTGGAGAACCTGTGGGAGGAAGAAACTGGGAAGATCACCGGCTCGGCACCGCATCGGGAGTTGATGTACCGGTTGATTGAGGCGCTGGGCGGCGTACGGGCGCAGATCCCTCAGACCAAGCCGTTGCCCGAGACCGTAGCGCGGCGGAGCTTCCTCCGCTTGCTGGCACGTACCCGTCCCTTCTACGAAGCAGTGGCGGCTATCAGCGTCGCTGGAGAAGCGCAGTTCGGTGACATGGCTGAGACCTATGCCAGAGTTGGCGAGACACGTTACGGCTTAAGCCCAGAGGCTACGGCCTTTTGGTGGGTCCACGCTAAGGCAGATAAAGAGCATGGCGGAACCGCTTTTGAGATTGTTTCGCACTGGGCGCGGACGGATGAAGAGCAGCAGCAAGTAATCGAGTCGGTGCGGCAGTCGCTGGACTTGGCATGGTGCTGGTTCGACGGCTTTGTCCGAGCGACAGCGTGAAGAAGAGGAAAGGGAAAAGGGGGAAACGGCGAAACGGCGAAATGGGAAAATAGTAGGGTGGGTCGCGACCCACCCTACTTATTCACATCACTTCCGCAGCCCGGCCTGTCGCAGCAGGGGCATAACTCTCTCGCCGAAGTAGGTGATCTCCTCGTTATAATCAAGCCAGCAGAGGATCATTCCGCCGATGCCAATCTGCGACAGTTTCACTAGCTCTTCCGTCACTTGCTCAGGCGTTCCCACCAAGGGATAGCCGCCCCACCCGGCAATGAAGTGCTCGGCAAACTCGGTAAGATGCTGCGCGGTGAAAGAACCGCTTTCGACACCCAGCAGCTGCAGAATAGTGTGAGTGGCCTGCCAATCACCTTTCTCGATGATGTAACGATACGCCTGCTGGGCTTCTTTCTCGGTATCACGGCAAACGACTAGACCGTAGCTCATCATGCCAATCTCACGACCGTACTCGTGTGCAAGCTGTGTGACGTCTTTCACGATAGCTTGGCCATTCTCTAAGGTATCAATCGAGATAAAGTTGAAATCGACTTCTCTAGCGGAAAACTCGCGCCCGGCCGGCGAGAAACCAGCATTGATCAGTACGGGATATGGCTGTTGTACTGGTTTGGGCAGCAGGTAGCCGTCTTTGATGCGGAAAAACTCGCCGGCATGGTCGAAATGTTGCTCAGTCCAGAGCCGCTTGATGACACGAAGCCACTCGCCGGCATACCGGTAGCGCGTGTCGTGGTCCATTTGTTTAACCCCGAACATTTCCATCTCTGGTGTAAACCAGCCGCAGACGACGTTCAGTCCCCAGCGTCCCTCAGAGATGTGGTCGATCGTCGCACCCTGCTTGGCTGCCACAATCGGATGCATCGTCGGCACGTGGGACGTGGAAAAGAGCATGAGATTCTTCGTCTGGGTCGCCATTGCCGTCGCCCAGGTATAAGTCTCCATACAGGTCCCGTTGAAGTCAGTAGAGCCACCAAACCCTCGCCACCGTCCAACTGGCACTAAGAGCTCGAACCCCAGCGCATCCGCTTTCTGAGAAATCGCCACGCTCTGTTTGTAGGTGGGCTCGAAGGTGGTCTCGGCGTGACTGATCGTACACCCGTTGCTGCAGTTCTGGCCAAAGATGCCGAGCTTCAGCTTGTTGTCGTTGAAGACTGGCACGTGTTTGCGGCGGTATTCCCTCAATTCGGTTGCGTTCATAGCAGTTCTTCCTCTTTTGTTATCTGGCCCCCATGAATGACGAGAACAAAGAGCCTCTCTGAGCAGGTTTGATAGCTCTATCTACAGCGAAAGCAAGCGCACAGCGCTCACACAGTGCAGAATGGGTTGGGCCATTGCAAAACATGAGAAAATGACTCAATGAATTAAGGAAAATTTTAGAAGGAGGGCGTTAGAGATGCTCGACGCACCAAACCAATGGCGACTCGAAACCCCAGGCTATGAAGGCTGGACACGGACCGCACGACCGGGCGATCCGCATAAGTATTTCATGATTTCCTGCGATAGTCATATGAACGAACCGGCAAACCTCTGGAGAGAGCGCCTTGACGAAAAGTATCGTGACCGTCTCCCTCGCATCGAAGTAGACGAAAAGGGCGTGAAGTGGAGTGTTTCAGAAGGCCACCAACGGTCGCGGTTGCATGACTCAGTCTTCCAAGGGGAAGACCTGGAGCGACAGAAATCTGGCGCTGACCCGGAGCAACGCCTCAAAGACATGGCCCGAGATGGGGCGGATGCCGAGATCATTTTCCCCAACAAGGGATTGGCCATGTGGGCGACGCCGGACTCCCAGTTCGCCATGGCGCAGTGTCGTGCGTATAACGATTGGGCCTGGGAACTCTTTGCGAAATACAACGATCGCATGTCTCCCATGGCAGCGCTCGCCACCGGTGACCTTGAAGGGTCGCTCAAAGAAGTCGAACGCGTGGCGAAGATGGGCTACCGCGGACTCACGCTGCCCTGTAAACCAGTCTTTGGTGCCCACGATGCACGGCATCCCAACTATAACTTGCCAATGTTTGACCCACTGTGGGAAGTGATTCAGAACACCGACTTACCGATCACCTTTCATATTTCGACTGGGCGTGATCCGCGCGCTGCCCGCAAGGACGGTGGCGCGGTGATCAACTACGTCTCGCACGCACTCGCACCAACCGTCGAGCCCATAGCAAATATGTGCTCGTCAGGCGTGTTGGAGCGTTTCCCCAAGCTGCGCTTTGCCGCTATCGAGTGTGGCATTGGTTGGGTCGCCTGGGCGCTGCAAGCAATGGATGAGGCGTATAAGAAACATCACATGTGGACGTGGCCGAAGCTTAAGAAGCTCCCTAGCGAATATTTTCGCGAACACGGCTATTGCTCCTTTCAGGAAGATCAGGTGGGAATCGACCTGGCGGTGAAGTACGATTTGGTCGACAACTGCCTGTGGGCCAACGACTACCCACATCACGAAGGTTCATGGCCGCACTCGGCCGAGGCGATTGAACGTCAAATGGGCAGCTTGAATGACGAACAGCGCGCCAAAATTCTCGGCCTCAACGCAGCACGGATTTTCAAGTTTGAGGTGCCGAGAGAGTACCTGGTGAGCTACCAGGAGACGCTGCACTAAACTAAACCACAGAAGATTCGTACACTCCGTCTCGTATCTGTTTGTGCAGGGACGGCCACGCGGGGCGCCCCTACACAAATGGGCATAAGGCAGGGTGTACGAATCTTTCGCGGTCTGATTTAGCGCGTCTCTATTACCAAATTGTGAGTGCTGATGTGGAGGGAAGCAGTCATGGTAGCGTGCCCGGTCTGCCTCACTGCGGCAGCCCCGCATTATTTCGTGGGCGTGGCGCACGCTACGAGCTCGGGTGGCATCAGAAAACTACATAGTCATGCATGGCTTGATAGAGGGCGTAGTAGAACCATCCGGTGAGAAAGAGGCCAACGCTAATGAAGAGAACCCCGGTGGCCTCCTCTATGTTCTTTTTCGTAAACATCGTCCTAGCCTCCTTGGCTCTTACCTCTCCGCAGGTTCTTTTAGTACCCCCACAGCGGCCGGCGGACCCCCGGCGTGTTATAGCTGTCGAATCCTAACCCGTTGCCCCAGCGGTAGTTCCGCTCAATGGGACCTTCGCGGTCAGCCTGCTCTTGCGAGCTCTTCCACGAGAAATTGGAGAAATTGGGATACAGCTGCGAAAAATCGGGTTTGGACAGCTCCTTTTTCAGGTCCTCTAAGGAGAAAAACAGGGCCGTGCTATCGCGCTCGGCCGAGAAAGCGTACGCCGGCACGAGTAGGCTGGTGAGAGTCAACGCGGTGAGGAAGGATTTCTTTACTTTCTGGTTCAGTGCTTTGTTAAACATGGTCATTGTCCTGCTCCTTTTGTTTGACGCTGTTGTTTTTATAAAGGAGCAGAATTCGTGCCATGCGTGCCGGCTGCCGTGTAAGGGAGCCTTTGATCCTCTAATCTATTGACACGGCTTGCCTTTTTTTCCTACCGGCTATTATCCTAGTGTCACTCCTACGAATGCTTTTCTCAGTAATGAGTATCAAGGGGATATATCTGTTTGATATGTAAAAGTTGACAACCTCGTTCCCAGGCAGAGCCTGGGAACGCAACCTCCGCGGCTGAGCCGCGACCACTCCGCACGCCCAGGCAGAGCCTGGGCATGAGAAAGATCTAAAGTTTAGAGACTGTTAGAGTACTAAGCCTTTGACCAGCGAGGAGCGCGCTTTTCCCCGAAGGCAGCTACGCCTTCGGCGAAGTCCGGCTCTGTGGTCATGCGATGAACGAGTCCATTTGACACGCGTACGGCCGCTCCCACGTCTCGATGAAGATCGGTATAGATCTGACGCTTGGTCTCCCGTAGAGATCCTGGGGAAACGGTGGCAATGAGATTACGCGCGTAGGCATAGGTGTGGGGAAGCAGTTCATCAGGCAGCAGCACTGCATTGACCAGCCCTAAAGTCAGCGCTTCTTCGGCAAAGAAGATGCGACTGGAAAGTAGTAACTCGTTAGCGCGGGTCAGACCGATCATTCTGGGCAGAAGCCAGGAAAGCCCGAATTCGGCAGGAAGGTTCAGCTTGCCATGGGCAGTAGTGAGCTTGGCGCCAGCCGCGGCGAAACGCAGATCAGCATAGCAGGCAAGCACGAGCCCAACACCAGCAGCAGGTCCATTGATAGCCGCGATAACAGGCTTAGTCAGACCAAAGTGATAAGCGAAGTCAGCATCAAACTCGGCTCGCACTCCGTAGCCAGGCTGAGCCAGTTCAGCAGGCGTCCCCGGGTCATAGCGACCCTTGGCGACATGCCCTTCGAGCGCGCGAGCGTCGGCACCGGCACAGAAAGCCCGCCCTGCGCCAGTAACGACCATGACACGGACCGCTGGGTCGTGCTCAGCTTGGTCGAGTACCCAGCGATACTCAGTATGCATCCGCCCTGTCCAAGCGTTCAACCGCTGCGGCCGATTGAGAGTGAGCGTGGCAACACCGTCTTCGACTTTGTACTGAACGACTTTAAGTTCCATCAGCTTTGCTCCGACCAAACTCATTGTTCCTAATTGGTGCAATAAAAAGGGGAGAGAACCACTCCTCTCCCCTTTTCCTGTGATGAAACAGCACCAACGTGTTATGCGTGCGTCGTCGTTACCGGGAACAACGGCTCTTCCACCGGCACCGACCGATGGGGATTAAAGTGCGGCAGGATGTATTTGCCGATGCGCTTGATGGACTGCATGATGTTCGCATGAGGAATCCGCCCCGCCTGTTTAAAGCAGATGACCTGGCTCAGTCCAGCTTTGTGGAAGTTCTCCAACTTGTTGATGACCTCATCCGGATTCCCTACCACCACCATGTGATGCTCTTTGAGTTGGGCATCAGAGGCATCTTTCGGGTCCAGGTCCATGGCAAAGACATTACGGAGGTACTCATAAGAGTACAGCTTGTTCTTGGCCATCAATGGCTCGAACAGTTTCGCCACGTTGTGCAAGAACCATCGGGCACCGTCTAAGCCGAGGGCTTCCTCTTCTTTGTTTTCCGCCACGTGCATAATGGCTACGCCGGCGAACGCTTCGTTAATGACCTTCGGGATCGGGTTAGCACGTTGCGCACACGCTTTGCGATGCATCTCCATCATCAGCCGCACCTGCTCCCAATTAAAATTAAAACTCAGCACGCCTAATCCGCGGTCGCCAGCCATCTCGTAGCTATCTGGCGCCACACAGGCCATCCACATCGGCGGATGCGGCTTCTGAATCGGTTTGGGCACGACCCGTCGTGGCGGGATTTTCATTAACTTGCCGTCGTACTCCAGTATTTCTTCGGTCCAGGCTTTGACAATGATCTCCAGCGCTTCTTTCACTTCTTCGCGGGTGCGGTCGTAATCGACGTTGAAGCCGTCCAGTTCTTGCGCCGTGGTCGAGCGCCCGGTGCCCAGTTCCATGCGGCCGTTGCTCAAGATGTCGAGCACCGCGGCCTGCTCGGCGATTTTGATGGGATGGTTAAAATTGAAGGGCAGCAACCGTACGCCGTGAGCAATGCGGATATTCTTCGTCCGCTGGGTGACCGCTCCGTAGAAGACTTCGGGGGCCGGGCTGTGAGAGTATTCTTCGAGAAAGTGATGCTCGACCTCCCACACATAGTCAAAGCCGAGGCGGTCGGCCAGTTCGATTTGTGCCAACGCTTCCCAGTATGTGTTATATTCGCTGAGGGCATGCCAGGGGCGCGGGGTTTCCATCTCATAGAGTAAACCAAATTTCATACAATCTCCTTTCCTTCTTCCTTATCTCTTTGCTCTAGTTTGCGCAGTTGCTGGCGATGCCACTCCAGGCGTTTCCTGCTCGTGCCTGCGTGGCGACGAATCCCCTGTCTCCCCTTCTGCTAGCTCAATCGCTCGTTCCGGATGTACGCCAAGCCAGAACAGTGCCCCCAATAAGGCGAGAGCAGCAGCTACGTAGAGAGCGCTCTCCCACCCGAACCGTTGGGCCAGAAACGGAGTGAGAGTGGGGGACAAGGCGCCGCCTAAATTTCCTCCCATGTTCATGAAACCTGACACCGTTCCGGCATATGAGCTAGCAAGATCCATGGTTGAAGCCCAATACGCCGCAGCAGTCAAGAACAAGGAGGCCGAGCCAAGCGCGAGCAGTACAATCGCTCGGTACGGGTCAGCAGCGGCAGCGCCAGCCCAAATCAACCCCGCAGTCAGCACGAGACCGCCGATGCCGATACCACACCGTCCCGCCCGTTTGCCGAATCGTCGGCTCACCGAGTCAGAGAGCCAGCCGCCGAGGGGTGAAGTGATAGCCCCAGCGAGAAACGGCGCCGTGCTATACCAGCCACCACTGAGCACCGAGAAACCGCGCACGTTCACCAAATACAGGTAGAACCAGGAAAAGTAAATGTAGATGATGTAGCCAAGGGTAAAATAGGAAGCCGTCAGAAACCACAGATCAGAGCGACCCAGGAGGGCCTTCCAGGGGACCGGGCGAGGAGATTGAGTTTGCCTGGCGGCTGGCGCTAACCCGCGAGTGATGTACCGGAGTTCCGCAGCATTAACCCAGGAATGATCCGCGGGCCGATCAGTGGCAAACCAATAGCAGAACAGCGCCAGAAAGATGCCTACGCCTCCAGCCAGGTAAAAGGCGGCGCGCCAGCCGAGCGTAACCATAATCCACACGATGAGCGGCGGCGTCAGGGCTGCACCAAATGCGCTTCCACTGGCCGCAATACCCATTGCCAGCCCACGTTCTTCTGGCGCGACCCAATTTGCCACCAAGCGATTATAGTTCGGCGGTCCTGCAGCCTCACCAATGCCGATTAACACACGCACGATGGTGAACGAACCGACCACGCCGACCAGCGCAGTAAGAAACAATTCTCCGGCCACAGCCGTCACCGCCGTGAAAACCGACCACCACAAGATTGCTCCAGCCAGCACGCGCCGAGGACCAACAGAGTCGCCGAGCCACCCACCCGGGACTTGGAGAATGGCATAGCCAAGGACGAAGGCGCTAAAGATCCATCCCATCTGCACCTCGCTCAGTCCATACTCGGGCATGATGTACTTGGCAGCAATCGAGATATTCACTCGGTCGATGAACATCAGTACGCCCATGCAGAAAATCAGGGCGACGATGAGCCAGCGGGTGCGGGTGGGGGAGTCGTTCATACGACGACCTCTTGGTGCAGAGTGTCCTCAAAGCTTTGAGCGTATTCAAGGAAGAGTTAGGTACGGAATGTCGCGCGAAGCTCCAAAGGAGCGTAAGAAGATAGCCCACGGCACGAGCCGTGGGGAAAGAAGGAAAGTCTAACGATTGTTGAGAGCCCCGGAGGGGCGACAAACTCCGGCCGCCCGGATTTCTTACGCCCCTCTGGGGCTACGGTGCGGTTGGGGGCTTGCCTGCCCACGGCTGACGCCGTGGGCTACATTCTTGCGCCCCTCCAGGGCTACGGTAGTATTTTTCTACACCCGGTTATCCCGCCATGTCGTAGCTGCGCAGCATCTTGCCTGGCAGCACGCCGGTGCACTTGCCGTCCTCGAAGGTGACCTGGCCATTCACTATCAGATAGTTATAGCCATCCGCCTTCTGTACCCGACGCCAATCGCCGTCAGGCAGATCTTGGATCGTTTCCATCGGCCGCACCGCCAGCTTATCCAGCTCATAGACCACGATGTCAGCCGGCATACCTTCGCGCAACCAGCCGCGGTCGCGGATGCCGATGGCCCAGCCCAACATCGCCGAGAGCCGCCAGTGCGCCTCTTCCAACGTCATGATCTTCTTGTCGCGCACCCAGTGGGCGAGGAAGTGAGTAGGATACCTGCCCAGGGTCAGGAACTTGGTATGGGCCCCGCCATCTGAGGCGCCGATCAGGCACAGCGGGTGCTTGATGATCGTGGTCAGGGCTTCCTCATCATTGTTGATGAAGCCCTGCATGGCGAACGTGGTCTTCAGGTCCTCTGCCACCGACAGGTCCAGCAGGGTGTCGATCGGATGCTTCCCTTGCTCCTTGGCGAGTTCCCCAATAGTCCGGCCTTTGAGAGACTTGTTCTCGGGCAGATGCACATCATCGACAAACGTCTCGTCCCACCTGAACATCCGCACCTGACCCTGCTCGCCGTCCGGGCTCGTGCCCGGCATCAGCGTCGGCGCTTTCTCCATATCACGCTTCAGGGCTGCGCGCCGAGCCGGGTCTGCCAGTTTGGCCTTGCGCTCGGCTAGCGTGCCGACCGTGGCTTCATTCCACGCCGGCAGTTGGTCGAACAGACCAATAGTTTCCAGGGTGAACTCAAACTCGATCGGCATGCAGATATTGACTGCCAGCACTGGCGCTTCGCGATAGGCCTTCTCTGTCCACGCCAGTTGCTCACGCCAGGTATTGGGCGAAGTCGGATCATAGATAACCGCGTTCCAGTTCACCGGCCGCCCGCTGGTCTTGGCCAGCTCTAACAAGAAGTCCATTCCCAAACCCTGTAGGGCATGGCCCATGGTCCACTCGATGGAACCCCGGTTGAACTCGCGCATCACCTTCGCCATCTCCAGGAACTCTTCGCGCGGCGCTACGTGGGTCGGCAGGTAGCCGCCATCATAGTCGCGGTTGGCCATACTGAAACTCGCGGAAAAACCAAACCCGCCCGCCTGCAAACCTTCCCGCAGAATGTTCTTGATCTCCTCCACCTGCCCCGGTTTGGTTTTGTATTTCGGGTCCCGGGCTGCATCGTTCCCCAACACCCAGGCACGCAATGGCGAGTACGGTACGAGCGAGGCTGCGTTCACCCCTAATCCGCCACGGTCTAGACTGTCCATAAACTGGGGGAAGGTCTCCCAATCCCAGCGCATGCCGGCTTGCATGCAGGAGAGCGGAATGGACTCGGTTCGTTCCATGCGTCGCATGGCCCGCTCGCGGTCCTCTGGACGTACCGGCGCGAAGCCGAAGCCGCAGTTGCCAATCGCCACCGTCGTCACCCCATGCCAGCCTGACAAGGTGGCATAAGGATCCCATTTGGTGCCGCCGCTGAGGGCAGCGTCGTAGTGAGTATGAATATCCATGAACCCAGGGGCCACGATACGGCCGGTCGCGTCAATGACGCGCGTGGCCGTCCCCTGGATATTGCCCATGGCAACGATCTTGCCGTTACGGATACCGACGTCTCCACGGAATGCGGGCATGCGCAAACCATCGATGATCGTACCGTTTTTAATCAACAGATCATAATCAGCCATGAGAACCCTCCTTTTGCTCTGACGAGCAGGTTAAATCAGTGCTGAGTGATAAGTAATGAATTCTGAGTCAAAAACCTCTCTCTTTCCTACTCCGCACTCAGCACTTACCCTTGAATCGGTCTTTGTTATTCGGTCCCCATAGTCAACCTCTACAACAAGAGACCGGCCTTGTACAATGAGTAAGCGTTCATTTAGCAAACTCCCGCGGAAGAACGGCTTGCAGTCCGTCCGGCAAACAGAGTAAAAGGGGAACGTGCATCTGTTTAGCAATCTACAAAAAGGAGGTTCCGACGATGCGTCTTGCCGTTGGCGGTTATCTCGCCGCAACCAATTCGTTTGTAGCCCACCGCATGGATCTCGATCTCTTTCACCGCTCGACAATCCCTGGAGAGGCACTGCTCAAAGCCGGTAGTGGCGGCGAGAGCGCGATTGCCGGCTTTCTTAACGGGGCGCGGGAACACAGTTGGGAGGTTGTTCCTTTGCAGTTCGTCGTGCCTGGTGTTGGCGGCAAAATTACTGAGGAAGCCCATGAAGCGACAAAAGAATCTTTCCTGTCGATGTTACGGAAAGCCGGTCCGGTAGATGGGGTGTTCGTGCAACTCCACGGGACGGCCGCCGCAGAACACCTGGACGACTGCGAAGGCGATTTCCTGGCGGCGCTGCGCTGCGCGTTGGGCGACAAGGTGGCAATCATCGCCTCACTCGACGGCCATGCCAACGTCACTCCGCTCATGGTGAAAAGCGCCAGTATGCTGATTGGGGTGAAAACCAATCCACACTACGACTTCGCACCAGTCGGCCAGCAAGCTGCGCGGATAATGGCGGGCATGTTCGATGGCTCCATCACCCCGACCAGCGCCTGGGCGCAGCCAGCCATGGCACCAGCCCTACAAAAACTCTTCATTGCTCCTGGCTGGCCGATGGAACACCTCATGCGTGTGGCCCAGAACCTCGCAGCACGGCACGCTCATGTCCTAGATGTCTCATTGCTGGGCGGGTTCTTCCCTTCGGACAGGCTTGAAACCGGCATCAGCGTGACGGTCACGACCAATAAAGAACCAAACCTGGCCCGAGACCTTGCCGAACAAATCAAAGAAGCCTGCTGGGCAAAGCGGCACGCCTTTCACACCGATATGGTTTCGGTAGAGGACGCCGTGCGAGAAGCCACTGAAACTGAGCAAGGGCCGGTGGTTTTGGGCGACTTAGCCGATAGCGGCGGGGCCGGCACTCCAGGAGATGGCACGGCCCTCCTGGCTGAACTCCTCAAACAAAAGGCTCAGGGCGCCGTAATCGGCAATATCGCCGATTCTGCCGCCGTGCAGGAGGCCATCAAAGCAGGAGTCGGCAAGCATGTCACCCTGACCATTGGCGGCAAAGTAGACAAGTTTCATGGCGATCCGGTCCAAGTTGAGGGCCGGGTGCGAGTCATTCATGACGGAGTCTACGCGGCGGCGACTATCTTCAATGCCGGGACCTACCGTCGTGGGGTGACCGTTGTGCTCGACTGCGGCGGAATCGAGGTCATTCTCACCTCTCGTCCTACCCTGGTCTTTGAGGTCAACCATTTCCGCAGCCTGGGGATTGAACCGACTCAACGCAAAATCCTCACGGCGAAGTCCGAACTCCAGCACCGTGCCGGCTTCGCTGGCATCGCCAGCAAACTTATCGATGTGGATACGCCGGGTCTGGCCACCCAAGTGCTCACCCGGCTGCCCTTTCAGAAGATCCGGCGCCCGGTGTTTCCGCTGGACAACATCTGAACGGGGGCTAGGTGCTAGGTGTTGGGGGTTGGGGAAGAAAGGATCAGCTTATTCACCATTCTTGTTTTTACCAGCCCTGGCCCCTAACCCCCAGCCCCTAGAGTACAGGCGGTATCCTTTTCCATTTCGTTGAACGAGAAGAGAAAGCGTGAGCAACTAGGCAAGGGAGGCAAGCAGGAGTTTCCAGTCCGGAGCAGTTCTCTCTGCTCCGGGAGTTAAAAAGGCAACGCTGTCCAAGCGGCCAGGCTCTCGGCATCAGCCGTCAGATGCTACAGACAAAGATCAAAGAGTACGGGCTGCGGGCTAGGTGATATAAATGCTAGAAATTATCCATTGAACATTGTCGCGCCGGTAATCGAGAAAACCAGGAAGCAGCCACAGCAGACGAAGAATGAAACATGAAAGCAAAGATTCCCCTTGACCACGAAAAGATCTCCGAGTTCTGTCGGCGATGGAAGATTACTGAATTTGCTCTTTTCGGCTCTGTCCTGCGCGAAGACTTCCGCCCGGACAGTGACGTCGATGTCCTCGTGACGTTCTCAGCAGATTCTCACTGGACGCTGTTCGACATGGTTCACATGCAGGACGAGTTGCAGGGCATCTTTGGGCGTAAGGTGGACCTTGTCAGCCGTCGCGGCATTGAGGCCAGCCCCAATTACATCCGGCGCAAAGCGATTTTGTCATCGGCCGAGGTCATTCATGTCGCGTGATCCGCAACATTTACTAGATGTTCTTACTGCGGCGAAGCTCGCCCTTTCTTATGTGGCCGGCAAAACCCAGGAAGAATTTCTTCGAGACACGCAATGTCAGGACGCAGTCATCCGCCGACTAGAAATTATCGGCGAGGCCGCTCGCCGGATTTCGCGCCAAACTCGCGCGACACTACCTGAACTTGCCTGGAACGCCATGATCGGGATGCGGAACGCCATGATCCATGAGTATGATGATGTCGATCTCAGCATCGTATGGGATACAGTGCAGAGCGACCTTCCCGCCCTTATCAGAGCTATCGAGCCTTTGGTGCCACCAAAAGAGGAATAGACGTGTTTGATAGTGCCATGCTCCTCCTGGCTGATAGATGACCGCTAACAGCTTTCCCTACTTCAACCCTGCCTTGCGTAACGCGGCAAGATAACGCTCCAGCATGGCCGGGTCTTTGATGGGTGCTCTCTGCCGGAGAACCTCCAGCGAGAACTGAGAATTAATCCGCAGCACTTCCGCCGCCTCGGCCCGGGCCTCTACTTCCCGGCCTAGCTCACTGTAGACGGCTGCCAGCGTCAGATGGGGGCCTAGAATATTGGGGTAGCGGGTCAGATATCGCTTGAAGGGACCAATCGCCTCCTCGGGCCGCCCTGCCAGGTTATAAGCCTCGCCAACGCTGGCGAAGTATTCGTCCACCGTGCCAGATTCGGTCTTCAGGCGCAGCGCCTGTGCTGCCGCCGCCAGGGCCTCATCCGACCTGCCTACAGTACTCAGCACTAGAGCCAGACCCGCAGAACTCGCCGCCTCGGTGGGAGCGAGGGCCACGGCCCGCTCCATCTCCGCCAGGGCCTGATCATATTGTTGTTGGGTGAGATAGATAAAGCCTAAGAGTATATGGCTCCAGTGCAAGGAGTCACTGAGGGCTAGTGCCCGTTGTGCCGCTGCTACTGCGGGCTCCAACGTCTGAGCGGCTGGGCTCTGTTGCGAGACCCACTGCAACACGTAGCTGAGACCCAGATTGAGGTAAGCATAGGTAAAATTGGGGCTCCGCCTGACAGCTTCCTGCAGCGCGGCGATCGCCTCGGCAAACCGCCCGGTCAAGCGAGAGGCCACGCCCAATTCGAATAAGTACCAGGGGGGATAGCGAGGGTCGAGCCGCATGGCCTTTTCTATCGCCCGCAGGGCTTCTTCTGACCTGCCCGCGAGTTGCAACACCTCCGCCTGTGCGGCATAGCTGTCCGCGTTGTTAGGATCGAGGGCGACCGCCCGTTCACTTTCAGCTATAGCTTGGTCAAACTGCAGTTGCTGCGTATAGATCCAGCTCAAGCTCACATGGGCTGCAGGCAGGGAGTCATCCAGAGCAACGGCATGTCGCACCAGCGCCAACTCACGCTCCAGGGTCTGGGGGTCTGTACTCCAGCGCAGGATCCACTCCAGATAGTAAGTCCTCCCCAGTCCCACGTAGGCCTCGGCATAGTGGGAGTCCAGTTCAATGGCCTTCTCGAACATCTGCCGTGCCTGGACATTGGCCTCCTTCGTGTAGAGCCAACAATATGCCACTCCACGCAAGAAGGCATCATAGGCTTCCAGGTTGTCCGTGGTTTTGCGCACGATGATCCCTTGCTCCTCCACCGTGAGTTGGAGCCTCAGCGTCGTCACGATCCTCTGCACGATCTCATCTTGCAGCTTAAAGATATCCTTGAGCGGCCGGTCATACTGCTCGGACCACAGGTGATAGCCGGTGGTGGCATCGATCAACTGCGCGGCGATCCGCACTTGCTGGTCAGCTTTCTGTACACTGCCTTCCAACACGTAGCGCACGCCCATCTCGCGTCCCACATCTTGCACTTTCACCGCCTTGCCTTTGTAGGTAAAGGCGGAGTTGCGGGCAATGACGAACAGGCTGGAGATCTTGGAGAGATCGCCGGTGAGCACCTCGGTGAGGCCGTCGCTGAAATAGGCCTGCACGGGGTCTTCGCTCATGTTGACAAAGGGCAGCACGACAAGGGAAGGCTTGGCGGGTAACGGCAACGCTGCTGGCACGGCTGCAGTGCTGTGTGTTGAGTCCTGAGTGCTGAGTGTAGGATGGGTGCTGGGTGTTGGGTGTTGGGTGCTAGGGGTGAGAAGAGAAACATAGCGGACCGTCACGATTATGCCAGCAACGAGTGCTAGCCCCGCTACTACCCACCGCAGGTGGGCGCTGCCCACCCTACGAAGCGTTGGACTTGGGACTTGAGACTTGGGACTTTCTGACTCTTCCACTCGTACCCGCCACACCCGGATGGGCCTCTCAATGTTTTTGAGCGTCTGCTCTCCCAAGTCCTCATACCGCAAGGCTAACCGATTCCGCACCTGATCGTGGACCATAGCTGAGATACAAATTCCCCCTGCCTCGGCCATACTCTCCAACCGCACCGCGATATTGACGCCATCGCCGTAGATCTCGTTCCCCTCGACAACCACTTCTCCCAGATTGATCCCGATGCGAAACTCCACCCGCTGGGCGACCGGCATCTCGGCATTGCGAACTCTCAGCTCCTGCTGCATCTCCACTGCGCCCTGCACCGCTTCCACCACACTGGGAAACTCGGCCAACAGACTATCGCCGCGCGAGCCGATCGCCCGTCCGCCATGCTGCCCAACTAACGTTCGCATCATTTCCAGATAGGAAGCGACCGTGCGCAGCGTCGTCACCTCATCTTTGCCGATGAGGCGGCTGTAGCCCTGGACATCGGCATGAAAGATCGCGGCAAGCTTACGGGTGACGCTGTGCGCTTCCATAGGGAATCTCCAGCAAAACGTCGAGTCTCAGCCCGCACTCTAGGTGAAACGCGAGGACACTGTCAATCGAATAACTCGAACTACCTCCGGCGCTGTCAACTTCGTTTGTCTGTCAATTTTCGTTGACACCTCCGGAAAAGCCCCTGCTTTCTCACTTTCTGTTGAACTCTGAGCTTTCACTGTCAACCAGAGTTGTCACCGCGGCGCTGCCTCGTTTTGTCCTTCTCTCGGAAAACTACGGGAAAATCAAGACTTCACTCACTGTGCAGATTAGGTGGCACCAACCTTGCTCCCCTTCAGGAGCAGGTGAGCACAACGGACAGCAAGCAAAGGTCACGACCCACTCTAAGCAGACGAAGGAGGATAGGACCATGACAAGTTTCAAACGACTCACGATCGGCCTGGCGGCAGCTCTGCTACTGGCGGGCGTTACCAACGGCGCGCGTGGGCAAGTGGCCGGCGGCGGGCTCTCTGGGTTCGGAGGCGAGAGCCGGGGCCTGACGATCATCCGGGCTCACGTGGTCTGCGCTAGCTGTACCCTCAATGAAGTCCACAAAGCCCAGCCCACCCTCCATCACCTCTACCAGTTGACCCACCCGCAGGGGCAAGTGGTGCTGCAGGTGAGCACGATCAATGGCGCCACGATGTGGGAGACTCCCTTGTCGCCACGGTTCACCGTCCGGGCTCAGGACCGCGTCTTTGCGCAATTGACCGCGGAGGAGAATCTGACCAAGGAGATGGAGATCACCGCCCTGCTGCCCAACACCGCCACGCTCGATATCGCCACTATCGCCATCACCGGCTAGGACTGACAAACCCGGGTGGGCTCTGCCCCCCCGGCAGTATCTATGTCAAAATCTTCTCCCCGGTCGCAAACAGATTCCACACGATCATGCCGAAAATATTTACCGCCGCGATCATCACAAACACCCCGGTCCAGGAACCAGTGACCGCCAGGATATAGCCTACCGCTAACGGACCGAAGATGCCGGGAATGGTCGCGGCGGTGTTGGTGATACCCATGAGGACACCAGCATATTTAGGACCGATGTCAAGATGGTTGACGCCAAAGCCGGCAAGGCCGAAAGCGCCAAACATGAAAGAGAGTGTCATGTAGGTAATGGCAAGTCCTGGCGACTTGACGCCGATCAGCAGGAGCAGAAAGACCGAAGCGCCACTGAAGGCCACTGATTGAAGAATCTTCCGTGTGGCGGTCACGCTTATGCCTCTCTTAATCATCGCATCCGCCAGCCAGCCGGCGAAATTGCCGACGAGAAACGCCGCAATCCACGGAATCATGGCATAGAGACCAATCGAGGCCTGAGAAACGCCTAACTCTTTGTTGAGATAAGTAGGGACCCAGGTCACGACAAAATAGCCGCCCAGATTGTTACAAAAATGGGCGGTGATCACCGCCCACACCGGCGCTTTGCTAAAAATCAGCCGCCACGGCACCGTATCCGCCCGTGCCACATCTGGCCGGTTCTGTTGAATATGCTGCAACTCCTGCGGACTGATGGTAGGATGCTCCTCCGGACGGCTGGTTGCCAGTCGATGCCACAAGACATACCAAATAAAGCCTAAACAGCCAAAGAGGTAGAACACCCAGCGCCAACCGAAATGGACCATCAACACCGGCGTAAGGAGCAAGCCGATCACCGTGCCCAATAAGAGCCCCGTATAGTTAAAGGCAATCGCCCGCGAACGTTCCTGACTGGGGATCCAACGTGCGGTCAGGCTGTGAATAGCCGGAAAGTTCAAGCCCTCGCCAAGTCCCATGCTTGCACGCATGAGAAAGAGCAGCCCTAAGGAACCGGCGGCAAGGGGAGTGAGAAGGGTGAAGAGCGACCACCACAACACGCCAACTCCCAACACCACCTTGGCGCCGAAACGATCCGCCAACCATCCACCCGGTAGTTGGGTAATAAGATAGCCCCAAAAGAAGGAGGAGAGCACGAGCCCCTTTTGCGCGGCACTCCAACCAAACTCCTCTTCCATCTGTAAAATGGTGACAGAGATATTGATGCGGTCCATGTAGCAAATGAAACTACTGAAGAAAAACAGGAGCACCACGGTTAACCGGGTAGGCCATTCTTTTCCCCTGCTCATTTCGGCCAAGGTACCAGCGTGATTCATATCCCCTCCATACGCTCTCTTGCCCATAGCCCTTGTGTTTACTACTTGGCAAGGGCAGGATCGGCTAACGATCTCCCGCGCAGGAGATCCGGCCTGAGGAGGGACATGCACGACACGCACGACCAACCACTCGATTTCTTTTCCACGGCGCTGACCGTGTCGCTGTGCGCGATCTGGGGCGGCGCGTTTGTCGCGATCAAGATCAGCACGTTCGATATGCCACCGTTGGGATCGGGTGCAGTGCGGTTTTGCCTCACCAGCGTGGTCCTGCTGCTCTGGGCGCGTTATCAGCGAGTGCCGTTGCGTTACGGCCGGGCCGAGATCAAGGCACTGGCGGCGCTGGCAGTGATGTTTCTCTACACTAACATCACTGCCTATGTAGGAACTTCGTGGACGACTTCGGGTCGGGCGACGGTCTTTTTTTATACCCAGCCGATTTTCCTTGCATTTCTCGCCCCGTATTTTCTCCCTGGCGACCGGCTGACCGCACGCAAAATTTATGGCCTGGGACTGGCGCTGTGCGGGCTGATTGCCCTGTTCTTCACCAAACTGAGCGGAATGTGATGACCCATCCGGCAAAAATCCTGATCGTCGATGACGAACCGTTCAATGTGGATTATCTGCGGCAAGAACTTGAGGACCTCGGCTATGAGACGATGAGCGCCGCCAACGGACAAGCAGCTCTGGAGCGGGTAGCGGCCGAAGCACCAGACCTGATCCTGCTAGACGTGATGATGCCGGTCATGGACGGGTTCACAACCTGTCGTATCTTGAAAGCGAATGAAGCGACACAGCTCATCCCGATTGTCATCATGACGGTCCTGAGCGGAACCGAGGAGCGGATTAAAGGAATCGAAGCCGGGGCTGATGATTTCCTCACTAAACCGGTCGATCAACGCGAGTTGCTCGCTCGCATCCAGACCGCGGTCAAACTGAAACAAGCCGTGGACCGGAGACTGAAAGGACCGGGAACAGGGCTCGGGAAACAGGGCACCGGAGATGCCCATGCGCTCCCCTCTCCGGCAACAGTACAGAAGAGGAGGGAGATTACAGACACAGTCTTCCGCCGAGAGGGTGAGTATTGGACCATCGCCTACCAGGGAACAGTCTTCCGAGTCAGGGACACGCTCGGACTGCGCTACCTCGCCTCCCTGCTCGGTTCTCCACACCGGCCGATCCATGTTCTTGAGCTAGTAGCGTCTGTGGAGGGGCCAGCAGCAAATCCTCCAGTTGAGGAAAGAAATCCGACAACATTGGAGAAGTTAGGCACACACGTATCCCGGCTCGGTGATGCCGGGGAGATCCTGGATTCCCAGGCCAAGGCAGCGTACAAGCATCGACTGGAAGAACTCCAAAGAGAACGCGCAGAAGCCCAGGCAGGCAACGACCTGGAGCGCGGCACACGGGTGCAGCAAGAGATCGACTTCCTCACCGCGGAGATCATAAGCGGGGTCGGGCTAGGTGGACGTGACCGCCGGGCTGCATCTGCCGTAGAACGAGCGCGGGTGAACGTGACGCGAGCCATTAAAGCCGCCCTACAAAGGCTTTCTGCTCACCACCCGGCTCTGGGACTTTACCTCTCGCGCACCATCAACACCGGAACGTTCTGCTCCTATACGCCTGATATGCACCTCCCCAGTCCATGGAAGCTGTGATTGTCCGATTCAGACAGAGAGCCGACCCTGCCCCTCTCTGTCTCTGTCTCAACTCTCTGTCTCTCCCCTGCGGAGCAATGGTATGAAGTTAGCGTGCTCTCTCGCAGGCCGCGGCCCTTCGACTTCGCTGCGCTACGCTCAGGGCGAACGGGATGGGGAAAATCGGAGAACATTGGCCGTTCGTGCTGAGCGTAGCCGCGGCAGCGGCGAAGTCGAAGCACGGGTTCGCTCCTTAACTTCACGCCATTGCCCTGCGGAGATCGGTTGTTCATAGGGAATGAACAGTTCGTTCCGTCAGTTGTTACGCCTATAGGTCGAGGTGGAGTACGTCTCCAGCCTCAGTAACGCGCCCGCCATCCTCGCGAAAAGTTCTGAGGTACAGGGTTGTTGTAGTCTCAGGGAAAGGGCGACAAGGGGGAACCATTGGCCATAGAGATTTCCGGCAAATATGAGGTGATTCGCCAGCTCGGCCAGGTAGGGATGGGAGTGGTGTACCAGGTGCGCCACCTCGCTCTCGACACGATCCTGGCCTTGAAAGTGCTACCCCGGAACCTGATGGACAACCCGGAGATGGTGACACGCTTCTATCGGGAAGCGAGGGTCACGGCCCAGCTCAGACATCCGAACATTGTCCGAGTGCTGGACATCGATCGCGACGAGTCCCTCAACTTCCACTATTTTGTGATGGAGTACATTCAGGGGAAGACCCTGCAGCAGTATCTGCGGGAAAAGGGAGCGCTGCCCCTCCCTGAGGTATTGGAAGTGACGCGCCAGGTCGCCAAGGCCCTCGCCTACGCCCACAACCACACGCCCCCAGTTATTCACCGTGACATCAAGCCGGCCAATATCATGGTTGAAGACGGCTCAGCGCGCGTGGTGGTGATGGACTTTGGCATTGCCAAGGAACTGAAGGAGGTGGATGAGAGTGAGATGACCCAGTCTGGGGTGGTCATGGGCACGTTGAAGTACTGTGCGCCGGAGCAGATGCGGCACGAGCCACCGAGCGGCAGCACCGACATCTATGCCTTGGGCATGGTGATGTACGAGGCTTACACCGGCGCCCATCTCTTTGCCGGTCTGGACGAGAATGCAGTGATCGGTAAGGTACTGTACGACCCTCAGGAGCCCGAGCCGTATTTTGCCCAGCCGACGCCGCCGGCCTTTGTGGCGCTGGTGACCAAGGCTATTGCTAGGTCCCATGACTATCGCTACCCGCGCGCGGAGGATTTTCTGCGCGACCTGGAGGCGTGTCAGGACCTCTGGTATACGGCTCCCCAACTCACCCAGAAACTCGAACAGCGCGTCGCGGAACGAACCCGAGAGCTACAGGAAGTGAACCAGCAACTGGAAGCGGCTTCGCGCCATAAATCGGAGTTTCTGGCCAGGATGTCCCATGAACTCCGGACCCCGATGAACGCCATCATTGGCTTCACCCGCTTGGTGATGCGGCGCTCCAAGGAGGTTCTGCCAAAGCGAGAGCATGAGAATCTGGAAAAGGTCTTGATCAGCGCCGAGCGCCTCCTGGGGCTGATTAACGATATCCTCGACCTCTCTAAGGTCGAGGCCGGACGAATGGAAGTCCATCCGGTCAGTTTTGACCTGGAGCTACTCATCGACGGGTGTCTGCGGACGGTTGAGCCAATGGTGAAGAGTGAGAAGCTGAGTTTGGTAAAAGAGGTGGAGACTGATCTCCCGGCGCTGTTCACCGATCAGGACCGACTGCATCAGATCCTCATGAATCTCCTGAGCAATGCCATCAAGTTCACTGAGGCGGGGACCATCACGGTCACCGCTCGGTGCCAAGACCGGAAGGTCACCATCGCCGTCACGGACACCGGCATTGGCATCCCTGCAGATAAGTTAGAACTCATCTTTGAAGAATTTCACCAGGTGGACAACGGCACCACCCGGCAGTACAGCGGCACCGGCCTGGGGCTGTCGATCAGCCGTCACTTTACCGAACTGTTGGGCGGAGACATTACGGCGCAGAGCACCCTCGGGGTGGGCTCGACCTTTACCCTCACCATTCCCCTCCGCTATGAAGCGGCCCGGCCGGCTACACACGCCGCCGCAGCGTCTTCCGACGAGGTTGGGGCGGCCCCAGCTGAAACCGACCAGGTAGGGCTAGGCCCCCGACAACCTGCGGGGGGAAAGTCATGAAGAAAATTCTGAAGGCTGGCCTACTGACTCCTGGCTGCGGACCCCTGCCCAACCACGCGCGGTTCGATTCCAGTGACCTCTTCCTCTTGGTATTCCACCAACACATGCATCCGCATAGCGAACCACACAGCCGCCCCCAGGCACCCTACGCCGGTAAGCCCCACGGTCAGGGGGGCACCGAGGTGGAGGGCGAGCCAGCCAGCCAATAAACTCCCTAATGGCGGGGTGCCCATGAACATCATGAGAAATAGACTCATGACCCGGCCGCCCAAGTGATGCGGGGTGAGGGTCTGCAGCAAAGTATTAGCCGCAGACATCGTCACCATGAACCCTGACCCTACGATAGGGAGCAGCAACATAGAAAGCCAAAAACTACGCGAGAGCGAGAACAAGAAGAGTCCAATGCCGAACCTTGCCAGTGCAAAGGCGATAGTCCGGCCTAGAGTATTATGATCCCGGTTCCGGGCCAAGAAGATGGAGCCGATCACTGCGCCAGCGCCGGCCGCTCCCATGAGCATTCCCATTCCACCAGCGCCACTATGCAAGATATCTTTAGCAAACACTGGCATCAGGACGGTGTAGGGCGTACTGAGCAGACTGAGCAAGCCGATGAGCACGAGCAACAGCCGAATGACTGGGGTGTGGAACGCGTAGGTAACACCTTCACGGATGAACGTTGCGGTTGAGACGGTTGAGGCATGGGGGGCAGTCTGGGGGGGCAGCCGCATGGCGAGGAACCCACCAATGATCGCCAGATAGCAGATGCCGTTAATTGCAAAGCACATGCCTTCTCCAGCGTGCGCGACGACCGCTCCCGCCAAGGCCGGACCGACAATGCGCGCGCCATTGACCAGAGTCGAATTGAGGGCAATGGCACTGGTGAGATCATCTTTGCCGACGATTTCTTGCAGAAAGGTTTGCCGCGCCGGCATCTCAAAGGTTTGCAGCATACCGGCCATAAAGGCCAGAGCAAAAACCTCCCAGACAGTGACCCAGCCACTCATGGTCAGTATTCCCAGGGTGAGAGCCTGAAACATGAACAGCACTTGGGTGTAGAGGCAAACGCGATAGCGATTGAAACGATCGGCCACGACGCCGGCAAATAATCCCAGCAGCACCGCCGGGAATTGCCCGGCGAAGGCCACCAACCCTAACATGAAAGAAGACTGCGACAGGCGATAGACGAGCCAGCCTTGCGCCATCCCCTGCATCCAGTACCCGGTGCGGGAAATAAACTGCCCGATGAAAAAGATACAGAAGTTACGGTGCTGCAGCGCCCGTAGGGCATACGGGAGTTGCCGTTCTGAAGCAGAAGTGACTGAGCCAGTTTGCGTGGGCATCTGCTAAGATTATCTGCCAAACCCGGATGCTGTCAAATGCAAACCTAAATCAGGTCAGTCGTTCACCGCAAAAGAGTTGATGGGTATATTGCGATTCCCCCTCTCTCTAACTCTCTCCCACAAGGGGAGAGAGAACTAGGGCGTGCCGCGAATCTTCCCCTCTCCCCTCGTGGGAGAGGGCCAGGGTGAGGGGGCGGTTGGCATAAGTCAGGCCCAGCAAATTCATT
>JACQEL010000945.1 GCA_016200595.1 Deltaproteobacteria bacterium | reverse complement strand
AGCGGCGAAAAGCTGCTGGAGAGTGCGATGGCGCGGTTGGGACTGAGCGCGCGGGCGTACACGCGTATTCTTAAAGTGGCGCGCACGATTGCCGATTTAGCCGGCGAAGAGAAGGTTGGTGGCGCACACTTAGCCGAGGCGATTCAGTACCGGGCGCTGGATCGGAAGTGAAGAACGAAGAAGCATGCAACTGAAAACCGCTAGAAGCGAAAGTTAGGCCGCTGCCTTGTCTCCCCTCACCAGACGTAACGCCCGTCAGCAGTTTGCACCCTGTGGTTGCCATGGAATGTCTCAATGCAAGACCTGACCCCTTTTTCCCGGGAGAAAGAGAAGCCCGCCCTTGAAGGATGCTTATTTACGCGTCTGGGCACTAGCCGTGTTCGAATAGACAGAATTACCAGACGCGTTGTAAGCGCGCACCCGATAGGTATACGTGGTTTTTCTGCTGAGGCCGGTATTCGAGTACTTCCTCGCCTTCCTTCCGACAAGTGCGATCTGGGCAAAGTTCGTACAGCCGGCACCAGTGCAGCGCTCGATCTGAAACCCCTCGTCATTCGCTGAGTTGTCCTTCCACCGCAGCTCTATCTGACGGCTGGAAGTCGCCGTGGCCGTGAGATTGCCAGGTGCGTCCGGTCCGTTTGCGTTCACGGTAATGACAACTTTCGCAGATGCGCTTGTGCCCTGATCGTCGGTCACAGTCAGCCGTGCCGTATACCCTCCAGGAGTGGTATAGGGATGACTCGCCGTAATCCCAGAGGCGCTCGCACCGTCGCCGAAGCTCCACGCGTACGAGACGATCGTGCCGTCCGCATCGGTGGACCCACTGCCGTCGAAGGAAACAACTAGAGGCACAACGCCAGAAGTCGGTGACGCAGATGCAGCCGCTACCGGGGCACTAGTGCCGGTCGCTGCCGGAATCACCAAGAGCGTAATACTCTGCGGAGGGAGCGTCACGTTAAAACTATTGCCACTGAAGTTTATGTCTTCAAGGCGGTCGATCCTATTTGCGGCGGTCAACTGCCAGACCTGGGTGGTGCCATCGAAGGCAAAGTTGGCAAGGTTAACGGTCGTGGAGGTATTTCCTGACAGATACTTGCTGATAACCACCACGGTCAGCGCTCCGTCCACTGAACGCTCGGCAGCGAAGGCAGAGACAGAATCTGGATTCGGCACTGTAGCCGCAACACTCATGTCACCAAAAGTGGACTTGTTGCCATCGTAGTTGCGATACATTGTCATCGCTTTGTACGTCGGCGTATTTGACGCGGGCGTTGTCCAGCGAGCGGCCATGTCCAGCCCCTCGCGTCCGAAGATACCCCAGATGTCGGCTTGCGCCGTCGCCCCATTAATGCGTGTTTCTGCCCCCCAGTTGTACTCAGTGATGCCGACAAGCGTAGCTGGATAGTATGAGTTCACCCAGTTTTTGAGACGCGGGATCAACTGGACTCGATCGTTGATCCATGATTCATCAACATAATTCGCATCCCAGAGGGAACGGGTCGAACGATTACGGCGGAGTTGCATCGCCGCCGACACATCGTCGCTGAACTCTCCGCCCTGCGGATAGTAGTGGACGGTGAAGACATCAAGTAGGCGTTGTCCTGACCTGGTGTTGTCTTGGCGTAACTGATCGAGGAGCCACGGCAAGTAATCCCACCCCCCATGGTTGCTGCGGTCAGGAAAATAACTCCACCCGTGCGCGGCACCATATTGCTGGTCGTAACCACTCAACAAATATCCGCTCCAGCCCCACTCCTCTGGTCCAGCGACTCGCGCTGAAGGATCAACAGCTTTGATCTTCCCGGCGTAATCGAGAATTTTATCTTTGATTTCATCCATCGTCGCTCCCGCCGGATGCACGTCCCGATGGGTCGCGTGCCAGATGCTTGGTTCGTTGTCGAGGAGATAGTACTGCAAGCCCCCGTTCGCGCTTGTGCCCCACTGGTTGACCAGGTGCTGCACCCAACCCTGTTGAAACAGCGAGTCTGAGGGAACATTGGCGTCGTTGGGATCATTACCGGTAACGTACTGACCGTTTGTCAGAATGCCATTGCCGGCATCGGAGAACCATTGCCAGTCATTGTCAGTTTGTGGCCCATATTTGGCGATGGAAAAACTCGCAAGCTTCTGGCGGCCCGGACCGAGCTTGGCAACCCATCCGATCAGGGGGAGGGTCAACATCGCCTCCGCGTTCGCTGCCTGTGAGTTGGCGATGAAGGTATCGCCTCGTTCTCCAGCTACAGCGCTGCTCTCTCCGATACTTTCATAATACCAATCGTTCGCTCGGTTGTCGGCATTAAGCTGCCAGTTGTAGCGCGTTGTGTTGTTGCCGCCATTGCGATTCAGTGGGCTATTCAACGCATTTAATTCGGCCGTGCTTGCATGCGCAACGCCGTAGATGTTGGGATTGATAGCATGACGGTTAACACTCGCATCAACATGGATCGTCACCGCTGCGTTTTGGGCAGTGGCTGAAGCTGGCCCGAGACTAACGAGGCAGAAGACGACGTAAAGCAGTAGGAAGTGAGGTCGTATATTCATAACGGTACTTCTGATCTTTCAGATCGCCTCACCACACTATCTCTGATGCGGGGTTGATCGGTGAGGGTGTAAGGCAGACCGAACAGCGTCATAGACGACCTGCACACCAATAGCCCGTATGTATTGCCTGTCGTGGTCTGACAGATAGGCATGATGGAAAGTCGGACGCAGCTCTTGGATGACAATGTGACCTTTGCCCCACGGACCGGTTCTCTCGGGCAAGGTTGGCCCGAACAGGGCCACGGTTTGCGTCCCCAACGCCGCCGCTGCATGCATGGGGCCAGAATCACTCGTCACCATGAGCCGGGCGCGGCGATACAAGCAGAGGGTCTGCCCTAAGGTCAGTTTGCCCACGAGCGAGAGCGCTATTTCCGGACCGAGGAGGCCTAACAATTCTTCCGCTTGCGCTGCTTCACCGGGCCCGCCGGTAATCACCATCGGTACGTGGAATTCGTCTCGCAGCCGATGCATCAACTGCACATAGCGGTCCAGCGGCCACATCTTGGAGGCCCAAGTGCTAAAGGGATTTATGATGATAAAACCCTCCAGTGGCACTTTGAGATCACTGAGGACGGACGACACGCGCGCATCGTCTCTTTCCGAGAGGAAAATTTCCGGGTCGGGCTGCAAAACAGGAATACCGAGATTGTTGACAATCTCGATGCAAACCTCAACGGCATGTTGTTGCAGGTTCGGTTGCATTGGCAGCGTCCATCCCGGTCGCAGTCCCCCTCTCCCGGCCTTGACGGTGCTCTGACTGCCATAAATCCAAGCGGCACTCTTCTTGTTTCCCTGAAAATCAATCGCCACATCAATCTGCGTTCCGCGAAAATCCCGCAGCAGTTGCAAAACTCGGAGCGGAAAAGAGCCGGCATCCGTGAAGCGAGATTCAATGAGCGTATCGATATGCGGATTATAGCGCACCACCGCGGCAAATTGCGACTCAACTGCCATGACGATCTCAGCGCTGGGAAAGTACCGGCGCCGGGCTCTCAGGCAGGGGGTGACATGGACTATGTCACCCAGTGAACTGAGTTTGACAACCAGGAGGCGTTTGCAGTCGGAGAGATCTCTCAAGCGTCTTCTCCTGGGTACAGTAAATTGCGTATGCCTGCCATTCCGCTCGATCACACTACCTTACTTTTGCTCAGATTCGCTGAGCCCCCTATATGCCTGGCACACCAAGATATGGATTGACCCCTCAGGCCGCAGAACCTGGTGGCACCGGCCGCTGGCCGGTGCGCACCGCCGAGCCGGCGGTGCCACTGGGAAGGGCATCTCTCCCTCAACACCTCCAGATTTTGGTGTGCCCCTCATATAGTTGACCCCAAAAATGTCAGTTCCACTATAGGGGCGCAGTGTCAATCGAGAGCGAGATGAAACCTCACAGAGTGGACCGTCTCCCGAGCCCGGCTTCGACCCAGTCCGCGACCATTGCCAGCCCAACCCAATGCAACACGAGTCGCAGAGCGCGTTGCACTTCCCACTGGCGCTGGGCAACAACCGCCGCGCCCTGGTCTCCCAACATACGGGAGATAAGGCGCTTGCATCTGCCTTCTGCTGGCACTGGGACCAGGGATAGCGCGTGGGCTTTCGCCCGCAATTTGTCGTACTCGCCGGAGTCAAGGGGCCTGAACGCCGCGGCAATAGACACGTACATGTCAACAAGCGCTTGTCGTACCGCCGGTCGGAACTGCAGACCTGCGTCCACAGCGCTGGCGGACTTTTCTGAGGAGACGAGAGCCGCTTCAAGCTTTTCCAGAATCGCGACATGCGCGGCCAGAAAACTCCGCCGGCGTTCTTTGCAGATCATGTGCCGGGTTGACAGGGTGTCATACCCGTAACGCCGATACACAAAGCCGCATCCGGACCGATACACAAACCGAGCCCCTCCCGCGGCGAGCCGCAGACAGAGGTCGCGGTCGTTGAGGACATCGACCTCTTCGTCCCACCCTCCGGCCCGAAGAACCGCCTGGCGTTGAAACAGAAAAGCGCCCAACCCAGCCCACCAGTTTCGTATACAGGCAGAGAGAGGATCCTGGAGTTGCCCCGGATGGACTATCGGCGACCAGAGATGCCAACCGCCAGGGAACTCGAAGCGATAACGCCAGTCCCCATAGGCGACCTCGGCCCCAGAACACTCGAGGCAGCCGATCTGACGCCCGATTTTATCGGGCAGGAGATAGTCATCGGCATCCAGATACTGAATGAACTCACCACGGGCGAGTGCTGTCCCAACATTACGTGCGGCACTGCTGCCGCGATGTTCCATATGGACCACACGAACAGGGGCACCCCACTGGGCCACAAGTGACTTGGTGGCATCATTCGATCCGTCATCCACAATAATGATCTCCAGGGCCTGGAAAGACTGGGTCAGGCAGCTCTCCACTGCCGCGGCGAGCCAGCGCGCGGCATTATAAGCGGGAATGACCACGGAAACCCGAGGCGTCATAGATTACTCGCCAGGGTGAGACTTGCCCAAGTCCCTCAACCACTGCCAGCCAAATCCCGCTCCCGTTGCCGTTTCAGCCAGGAGCAACAAACAACAGAGCAAGAGGGCGTACGTTGGGCGTTCTCGTCGGAACGGATAGACGACCAATCCGGCATAGAACGACAGATGTTCCAGGCGCAGTGTGGTGCGCGCCTGCCACGCCTGAAGACGACGATATTGATAGGCCCCACGGCCATAGTTGAAATGCTGTCGCCAGAAGCTCAGCGGACCGAGCTAGGGGTTGTGAGGCAGGGCGTTGAAAATTGGTCCGCCAATCAGCCGATTAGGCAAGCGCGCCGACCGCTGCTCGGTCTCTAGACTAAAACAAGTGGTGAGGCGTAGCAACCAATCTTGGGCGGGACGGCAGTCATCGTCCAAAAACGCGATAAGGTCGCCTTGGGCCACAGCCGCGCCCGTATTGCGTGCCGCCCCTGGCCCTCCGCGAGGTTGACGCAGCAGTGTGAGATTAAGCTGGTTGCGGTGCCTGGCGGTCGCGGGCGTCAGGTCTAGCGAACCTCCGTCGTCAACCACGATGACCTCGAAGTAGTTCTGAGGATAGGCAAGCTCCGCTAAGCCGTCCAGACACCGCGCGAGCTGTGAGGGGCGATTATAAGTGGGAATAACCACCGAAACCACTGGCTGCCTCATAGTTCTGTCTTGCTGGCGAATTTGCGCATTACCCACAACTTCTTCCCGTGCACGAAGAAGACTACGGTACCCTTCGGCTGAGTCACAGTTCCCCGGCATCCACTGGTAGCGCGGCTAACGACGTGCGCAACGCTTCACTCAAGATAACCAGCTCCCCACCATACTCCCGTAATCCACGCCGGATAACTTCCAGATCCACGCTGCGTGTATGCACTTGTGAATACTCGTTACTGGAACGCAAGTCTCCAGGGTATCTTCCATCAGGGTGCAAAAAGAGATCCATGCCCGCAATAATCAAGCGCTCCGGCTGCAGTGCCGCGGCGGCGACGATCATCAACGCCCCATTGGTTGGTCGCGCATACCAGTCATGCTCACGGATGAGGGCGGAGATACGCTCCATGGTGAAATACTCCACAACTCGGGGACCGCACACCAGCAACTGCCGTAGAAGCATGCCAATTTCCAGGGAAATGTTCGAGAAGGCAAAAATACAGGGAGAGAGCTTCTGAAAGACTTGCGGATCGCCGACAAACACTACGTCAGGCTGCGTCAATAGACCCCGCGCTTGCCACCGCCAATTCACGCGCATGAGACAATCATAGGGGATGTCCCTGAGTTCAGGCAGTTCAGAGGTCGGTCCGTTGCCGAGGCAAAGGATCGTGCGAGGGTAGGCCAGCCGCTGCTTCAAGGTTTCCCAATCGTCGATGCGTCGTTGCATCCTATACGTGGCCAACTTGCGCCAGACTGCACTTTCGCCAAATCGCTGACGGCGCGTTTTTTTCCGCCACGCCGTTTGCACCAGTGGCTCCTCAGCCGCCCTGGGGATAAACCGCGCTAGAGCGTGCAAGGTTTTGGCACCTGCACCCTGCCGTGCGCGCACGAGAGATCCCATCTGCTCACCGAGCGCTGTCGCAAGCTGGGGAGAAGTGAGGAGCGCCTCAAGCGTCGAGGTGAGCGCTTGTGGCGGCACTTGGAGCGCGGCCTGCTGCTGGATCAGGGTGTGAGCGATTTCCGCGTCGGGAGACACATAAGGCCCGAAGACTAGCGGTGCGCCATAATAGGCCGGCCCTATCGTCTGCACCGTTTTTTTGTCACCCGCAAAACTCCCCCCGGCCAGCACACACGTCGCCACACTGTAGATGCCCGACAGTTCACCGGGTTGGTCGAAGAGGACTACTGCCGGAGGTGTCTGCCCCGATCTTCGGCTGCGTCGTGCAACTGGGAGCTTGGCATCCCGGCACATAGCTTCAAGGTGGAGTAACTGTCGATTGTGCCAGGGTTCAATGCACAGGACCACCTGCGGATGAGACTCACGGAGTTGGCGGAAAAGCTGCAACATCAAGGTTTCTTCCGCAGGCGTAATCTTTTCGGCAATAATCACGGGAGCCTGCGATGGGAGGCACAGTTCGTTTCGCAGATACTCTTGGCTAGCACTCTTGGTTGGCGGAGCAAACTCAAAATCCAGGGCGCCGGTAATAGTGATGCGGTCGGGAGAAAAGCCGCGGTCACGCAGGACCGCCGCAGTGTGGGCATCTTGCACACAGATCTGGCTAATCGGCGAGTCAGCCAGGCGCAAACCGCGTAGCGGGTCAGGGATTACGCCGTCCGCGTACCGCATATTGATCACCACTACCGAGACCTGTGTCTCTGCGGCGTACCGTAACGCGGTTTCGCCGAGGCTTGCAGGAGACTCTAGCAGGATGATCAGGCGAGGCTGGAGTGCGCGAAAAAAGCGCCGCAGGATGGAAGTCCGATCCCACGGCGCCGGAAGAATCCAGTCGGTAGGGAATCTGGCCTTGAGCCAGGTCAGCGTAGCCGAGTGGCAAGAGGTGAAGACGAACTGCTGGTGGGGAGCCTGGGCACGCATGTCACGGATAAGCTTCTCGGCAGTACAAAACTGCTCTGGAGTTGCCCCCTGAAACCAGATCGAGCGACGCGAACGAGGCAAACCAAGAGCCAACTTCCTGACTAGAGAGAAAAGGACCAACCTAGAGAACATAACGTTTCAGACATGTATACAACCGTTCAAAGGAAGAAAAGAGGGAGCACGCCTATCGGCTGTACACGTCAGCCTGGGCAAGAGGGAACTGGCATGAAGATGAGGGCTAGTACTTTGTCACAGTGATTTTGAGGGGTTGACTGAGGTGGGGTCATTCCCGCGAAAGCGGGAATCCAGGGAGGTTAACTCGCTGCTGCCGCTTGAGATGCCTGGATGCCCGCCTGCGCGGGCATGACGGTCCTGAACCCATCAAAATCAAATTGACGGACTACTAAACCGGAATGCACAACATTAGGACACTGTTCGTAGCTGCATGGGTAGGGGCGAAGCATTTGCCCGGTATAGACCAACGCCGTGGGGAACCTGACACGCAAATGCTTCGCCCCTACGGTGGACAGGCGCTAGTGTCGTGTGT
>JACQEL010000944.1 GCA_016200595.1 Deltaproteobacteria bacterium | reverse complement strand
TTTGCGGTTGGGGGCTGCGGGGTGCTACTAGGCTTATTGCTCCTTAGTGCTGGCTCAGGCGTGCGTGAGCGAGTTACCCAAATATTTGACCTCAAGGCCAATATTGGGCGCAGCCAGATCTGGCAAGCGAATCTGGACATGATTAGAGACCGTCCCTGGTTCGGCTGGGGGTACGGGAATTACCGACAATTCCGTGATCCCTATTATCAACGCTACCCCGAAGCAGACACGACAGCCCATGCTCACAATAACTTTTTACAATTATGGGTGGATGGGGGTCTCATAGGCTTGGGTACGTTCCTCTTGCTTTGCGGGATGATTCTCCGAGCGGGATGGCAGGCGTACTCTTTTTCCCCTGTCGGGGCGGAGCCGTTGCGGAACTTGGCACTCGGCGGCACGCTCGGTGTCTTAGGCTTTCTCCTCGGTGGCCTCACGCAGTACAATTTCGGCGATGCCGAGGTCGTCATTGTCTTTTGGGCGACGACTGCTGTAGTGATGCGCACGTCCGACTGGGTAGAAAAAGGGACTAGGATCGAGTCAGGGTAGGGATAAAGGGAGCAGGAGAGATAGTTCTGCCTCTGGCTGCAGAGAAGGCGGGGCGCGGATTGAACCCCAAGCCGCGCTAGAGATGGCTGGTGCTAGGATTGTAAGCTATGAAAGTTTCTGTGGTAGTGCCGGTTTACAATGAGGTTCGCACGATTAAGGAAATCATCTCCTGCGTGCAAGCGGTTCCCCTAGAAAAGGAAATCGTTATCATCGATGACGGTTCGACCGATGGGACGCGGCAGTGTTTGACAGAGATGAGCCGGGAAAAAGAGGTCAGGGTGCTCTACCATGAGCGGAATCAGGGGAAGGGCGCTGCTCTGCGGACGGGCTTTAGCGCGGCAACGGGTGAGATTATTCTCATCCAAGATGCAGACCTTGAATATAATCCGCTAGACTACCCAACGCTGCTGGAACCAATATTGACCGGTAAAGCTGATGTCGTCTATGGGTCTCGGTTTCTCAGCGGGCCTCATCGGGTCTTGTTCTTCTGGCATTCCGTTGGCAATAGATTGCTGACGCTGCTATCCAACGCTCTCAGCAATTTGAATCTTTCCGATATGGAGACCGGCTACAAGGCGTTTAGAAGGGAAATCCTCAATGAGATCACCATAAAATCTAACCGTTTTGGTTTCGAGCCGGAGTTTACCATGAAAGTGGCGAGAAAAGGATTACGGATTTATGAAGTGCCAATTAGTTACCATGGCCGCACCTATACGGAGGGGAAGAAAATCGACTGGCGTGATGGCGTGAAAGCAATTGGGACTCTCGTCTGGTTCAGGTTCTTTGAGTAAAGCAAAGTGTCTCATAGTGTGTGAATAATTTCTTGTCTGTGGGCGTTGCGTCTCTGAGTGAAAAGCCCCGGGCCTCATGAACGCGCTAAACCGAACGGCAAGAGATTCATACACTCATGCATCTGACCTGAATGCCGTAGCGTGCGCTATGCGCACGAAAATAGCGGCGTACAGGGAAGATGTGCGCACAGCGCACGCTACCCCGAGTGTACCAACCTCATGCATCTTGGTTTAGCAGCCTCAAAGGCGTACGCCGGAGGCAGCTGGTATGACGGCGCTCGCCGTCAGGCTGAGCGGGAGAGAATGTACCATGCTCTTCCCCGGGAGCGGGGGGACAAAGCCGCTTGAGTTTTTCTTCGCAAACTCCCCTTGCTGGAGGGAGGTCCTGACCGCTATCTTGAGTGGCACACATGCACCGTCTGTGGGGCTACATCTATCGCTACCGCGCCCGGTATCTGCGGGGTATTCTTTGTCTCGTGGCCACTGCCACTCTGGCCATGTCTATTCCCTTGCTCCTGAAGCATGCCGTGGAAGGCATTGAGAAGGGCTTACCCTTTCGTCAGGTTTCTTTCTACATAGTGGCAATTGTCGGCGTCGCACTCGCGCAGGGGGTGGTACGTGCCTTCTCGCGCTTTCTCATTTTCAATGTGGGCAGAGATATCGAGTACGACCTGCGCAATGATCTGTTTACCCATCTGCAGAAGCTCTCTCTCAGTTATTACCAGGGTCAATTCACCGGCGACCTGATGTCGCGCTTGGTGAACGATGTCACCGCGATACGCATGATGCTCGGCCTGGGTATTGTGAACCTGCTGAACACGCCGCTCTATTACATTTATGCCGTGTCCGCCATGTTGGCGATGGATCGCCGCCTCACCCTTGCTGCGCTTTCGCTCTATCCAGTCATGCTCTTGATCGTGAAAAAAATGAGTCGTCAATTGATGGAGAAGACGCTCAAGGTGCAGGAAGGGCTAGCGGACCTCTCTAGCCGGGTACAGGAAGGGGTGAGTGGTATCCATGTCGTGCGCGCCTACGCGCGGGAGGGCTGGCAAAATGCCGAGTTTGCCCGGCTCAACGAGGTCTTTAAAGCCGAGAGCCTGGCCCTGGCGAAAATGCGCGGCTTCTTTCAGCCGCTGATGAAAGTGGTGTCGGGCTTAGGCTTGTTGATGGTGCTCTGGTATGGCGGATCGCATGTGATTGCTCGACGCCTCAGCCTTGGCGACTTGGTCGCATTCATGGGGTATCTTCATCTGTTAGCTTGGCCAACGATGGCGCTCGGCTGGTTGATCTCTATCTTTCAGCGCGGTCAGGCCTCGCTCAAACGCTTAGAAGTGATCTTTCAGGCCCCACCCGAGATTGTCGATGGGCAGGGAGATGGCCTCGCCCGCGAGATCCGCGGGGAAATCGGGTTTCACCACGTCGATTTCGCCTATCGGGCGAAGGACAATGGTCATCAGATATTGCATGACATCGACTTCACGGTGCCGGCTGGGGCCACCGTAGCAATCGTTGGTCGGATGGGAGCGGGCAAGAGTACACTCGTGCACTTGTTGCCCCGCTTGTTTGACGTAAGCGGCGGAGCGATTACCATCGACGGGGTGGATGTGCGTACTGTGTCGCTGGCGGCGCTGCGGAGGTGGATTGGCTTCGTGTCGCAAGACCCGTTTCTATTCTCCTCTCGCATCAAAGATAACATCGCTTTCGCGCTGCCCGCACTTGATGAAGAGCGGGTGTGTTGGGCGGCTGGTGTGGCGAGTCTGGCGCGCGAGGTTGAAGAATTTCCCCGGGGATATGACACGGTGGTCGGAGAACGCGGTATCACCCTGTCTGGCGGACAGAAACAGCGCCTGACTTTAGCGCGCGCTTTAATCGCGGACCCGCCCATCCTGGTACTTGACGATGCCCTGTCCAGTGTCGATACGCAGACCGAACGCGCCATTCTGCATGCTCTGCGCGAAACCACGCGCGGAAAAACCGTGATCGTGATTTCGCACCGTATCTCCGCCGTGCGTGACGCTGACCTGATCGTCGTGCTGGACGAGGGCCAGATTGTTGAGACTGGCACCCACACCAGCTTAGTCGAGCGTGGTGGAGTGTACGCGGAAATCTTTCAACAACAAGCGCTCGAAGAGGAACTGGCTGAACTGTGAGGCAAGAGACGCAACGCGAAGAAGCCCTGGGAAAGGTCTACGATCTAGCGTTGTTGCGCCGATTGTGGCGCTACGTGCGTCCCTATCGCGGGCAATTCTTTACCGCGCTGATTTGTTTGCCGATCACCTCGGCGTTTCTCCTCGCGCAACCTTATATCCTCAAGCTTGCCGTCGATCGCTACATCGCTCATGCTGATACGCATGGTCTGGCCATTGCCGGGTTACTCTATGCGGGCGCTTTGATTGGTGAATTCGTTTTCTTCTATTGGCAGTATTATGCGACCATGCTGGTGGCACAGGAGAGCCTGGCCGATTTGCGCCGCGATTTATTCGCGCATCTGCAGGAGTTGCCGGCGAGCTTTTTCGAGCGTAATCCCGTGGGTCGCTTGGTGACCCGTCTCACCACTGATGTCGATGCGATCAACGAAGCCTTCACGGCTGGCACGTTGACCATCTTCATGGATGCCCTCACTTTGTTGGGGATCGTCGTCATCATGCTGATGCTTAACTTACGCTTGGCGCTGGTAACCTTCGCGCTCTTGCCACCCCTGCTCCTCGCGCTCAATTTTTTCCGCGTGCGCTCACGGGCAGTCTATCGGGTGATCCGTGAGCGGATTGCGCGCATCAACGCCTTTTTGCAGGAGACGCTCTCGGGCATTACAGTGGTACAGCTCTTCGCCCAAGAGAAGAAGCTCTTCGCCGAATTCGAGCAACGCAACCGCGAGCACCGTGACGCGAACCATCTGTCTAACGTTTATGAGGCGACCCTCTTCTCCATGGTCGAAGCGGTGAGTTCGCTTTCCCTCGCCCTGATGCTGTGGTACGGCGCTGGGCAGGTCGGCAAAGGGACGGTGGCGTTAGGCACGCTGGTCGCCTTTGTCGAATACTTACAGAAATTCTTCGTTCCCTTGCGCGAGTTCAGCACCAAATACACGACCATGCAGTCAGCGATGACCGCAGTTGAGCGCGTCTTTCAACTGCTCGATTCACCGGTGACTATTGCGTCGCGAGCCGAACCGCATCGGCCTGCGCAGGTGCAAGGCCGTATTACCTTCGACCGAGTATGGTTCGCGTACAAAGGCGAGGACTGGGTGCTGCGTGACGTATCATTCACCGTCGAGCCAGGCGAGAAGATTGCCCTCGTCGGTGCGACTGGTGCAGGGAAAACCACCATCAGCAAACTGTTGAACCGGTTCTATGATATCCAGAAGGGTGCCATCTTGGTCGATGGCGTGGACGTACGTCAGTGGGACGTGCAGACTTTGCGCCGCTACATTGGCGTGGTCTTGCAGGATGTGTTCTTGTTCGTTGGTGATGTGGCGACGAATGTCTCTCTGGGCCGGGACGAGATCACTCAGGCTGAGGTGGAGCGTGCCGCACGCTATGTCAATGCTGACCGTTTTATCCGCCGCTTGCCGCGCGGATATGCAGAACGGCTGCGCGAACGCGGCTCGAATCTGTCGGCAGGGCAACGGCAACTGCTCTCATTCGCTCGCGCCCTCGCCTATAATCCAGCGATTTTGATTTTGGACGAGGCGACTTCCAGTGTGGATCCGGAGACCGAATTACTCATCCAGGATGCGCTGACCAAACTCATGGTTGGGCGGACCACTTTGGTCATCGCTCACCGCCTCTCCACGATCCAAAACGCGGATCGGATCTTAGTTATGCATAAAGGCCAGCTCCGTGAAATAGGAACCCACCAGGAACTGATCGAACGTCGGGGCATCTATTGGAGACTCTATCGGTTGCAATACGACAGCCATCCGGCAGTACTCAGCTTTGACAAACCAGAAGCTAAAGAACGATGAAGAAGAAACGATGAACTATGAATGATGAATGAAAAGAACATCATGTTTTTCGTTTTGTCTTCTATTCATCGTTCATCGTTCCGCGTTCAGCATTTTTTCTTCTGCCTCCTCTTAGGTTGTTTGCTTTCCGCTTGTTCACCGTTTTACGTTTTACGCGCTGGATATGAGGAAGCGAGGATCCTCTGGCACCGCCGGCCAATCGAGGAAGTCTTGCGTCGTCCGGATTTGGACTCGGCTACAGGTGAGAAGCTTGAGTTAGTGCTCCGGGTGCGGCGCTTTGCTGAGCAGGATCTCGATTTCAGGGTGAACGGCAGTTACGGCACTCTCACGGAGTTGGCGAATCCTCCCATTGTGTATGTCGTTACTGCGGCGCCGCGCACCAAACTGGAGCCCTACACTTGGTGGTTCCCCATCGTTGGTCGGGTGATGTACAAGGGCTACTTTGACGCGGACGCGGCCAAGCAAGAAGCCCGGCGGCTCGAAGCCAAAGGCTACGATACCTATATCCGTACGGCGGTGGCTTTCAGTACCTTAGGCTGGTTTGCCGATCCGCTTTTGCCCCATTTGTTGAGATACGATAAAGAGACGTTAGCGAACATTATTATTCACGAATTGTTTCACAGCACTTTTTACTTGTCCGGTCAGACTGTCTTAAACGAATCCCTGGCCAACTTCGCCGGACACCGCGGGGCGATCGCCTTTTTCGCCAAAGAACAGGGAGAAGAGGCAGACGCGACCCGTCATGCCATGGCGACGTGGGAGAGCGAGTTGGCGATCTCCCATTTCATTGCTGAAGGGGTCGAGCGGTTGGACGCGCTGTATAGCTCGTCGATTTCCGACGAGGAAAAATTGCGGCAGCGTGAAGGTCTCTTTGCTCAGTTGCAGGAAGAATTTCATCACTTGCCTGGCCCGGTACGGCAGAATACCGACTTCAGCTCTGTCAAGCTTAACAATGCGGTGTTGCTTCAATACCTCGTGTACCTAAAAGATCTAGCGGTGTTTGAGCAGGTGTATCAGCAGAGTGGGCAGGATCTGAGGATGACCCTCGCACGCCTCATGGAGGCAGCAGAGAAGGAAGACGATCCGTTTGCCGGGATAAATGAGCTGGTCTCCGTGTCGAGTAGTTCATTTCGGCCTCTGCTGACCTCTTTAGAAGGCCAGTAGGCTATACTAGAGCTTCGCTGCAGACGATCTTGGGAACCTGCTGGTCTTCAAATTGCGGACTGCGACGATCCAACCATTCCCGCATATTGTGCTGATGGTAGAGATGCACGAGGGTTTTCAATAGTTCTTGGCCAGTGACACCGTTACGACGCAAGAGATTCAACTCTCGGTTAAGGGTTGAAAATATTGGTCCGCGAAACGCCTTTTCTAGAATATTGATCTGAGCTTTCTCATCTTCGTCCGTAGTCGCTCCAAAGAGGATACGCAGTTCCCGCAAAACATACCGCTGACCTTGAGTGAGAGAAAGCGTGTGTTCGCGTTCAGTCTGGCGATGCTTGACCTCCTCAACGAACTGCCGCTTCACATGCATGACAGCTTTATTATAACCAGCTGGTAACGCTGCTCCCTTCTGGTCTGGCCCGCACTTGATGATTCCGAGAACGCGAGGGATATCCCTTGAGACGATCTTGCCCTTCTCATCTAGGAGGAACAACTGTTGATAACGCCCTGCTTGGCAGAACACATATAGCCCTTGGCTAGCAGAAGACTTGGCAGTACGAATCCCGTCTCTCAGACTGGCAATACGCTCATATTCACTAGAATTCTCTCGCCGTAACTGTCGCAAGATCTCCTCGGCCTCATTGAGGTCCACAAATTCCTCTTCCTCATCGTCAAACAGCTCTAGTTGTCCGCCTTTCTTCTCGTAGATAGCGTACATCGCCTCTTCGTTAAGTTGCTCGGTGCGGTCAAGGATTTCCGAGTCCTCTCCGATAGAATCGTGAATTTCCTGGATGCGATTGTGGAGCGTCTGGCGCAATCCCAGATTGCGTTCGATACCAGTCTCTGGCAGGAAGTTAAAGCCATAGATCCTATCGTAATCACTGCCGATCCGGTCGATGCGGCCAAACCGCTGGATAAGCCGCACAGGGTTCCAGTGCAGATCGTAATTGATGATCTTGTCGCAGTCTTGCAGGTTCAAACCTTCGGCCAACACGTCAGTGGCGATGACAGTGAACAATTCTGACTCGTTCGCCTGGAACCGGTACTCTGGGTTAGCTTTTGGCGCGAACCGGCCCACCACCCGAGCCTTGCTCTTGTCTCCGCTATAGATCACTTCAATGTCGTCCTGTTTGCCTCCAGGGTTGAGGTTGTCAAAGAGATATCGCGCGGTATCGGCGTACTGAGTGAAGATCAAGCGCTTGCCGTCCTTCAGCGGCTTGTCAGCTAAGCGCTGCCTGAGCGTTTGCAGCTTTGCGTCCTGCGCTGGGGTGACGGGTTCCACAAGATCGAAAATCTTTTTCAGCAAGCGAATGTCATGTTCGATATGTTCCTGAAGCCGCTCACAGTCGAAATCCGCTGCATCGTAGCGCGTGGAAACCTCTCTCAGGGTGTCCAGAAGATCGGTTTCCTCTTCATAGTCGGATTCGTACAGAATAGTTTGAGCCTCCGCGCCCGCAGGCACGATCCCTTGAGTCAAGGCCGCAACGAAGGATTTATGCACGCGTAGCAGGCGACGGACAGTTTCCTGGAAGGCATAGACGCTCGACTCAAACCGTTTGAACAGCAACACACGAATTAAGCCGCGCAAATTTGCGCCTGAGCGTTGCAAGCTGGCATAAGGTTCGCGCCGCTGTTTTTCTTTGGCAACGTAGTGCCACAACCCGTAACGAGCGTAGGTGAGTTCATTTGGTGGCACAGGCATCCTTGCCTGTGCTCGGGTCAGGCTGGAAGCCCGACCCACCGGCTTGCCCAAATATCCGCGCAGTTCCTGGTAGAGCCCTTGGTAGGTTTCTTCGATGCTATACTCGATCGTTTCTAGTTCGCGCTTGGGGAAGAACTGATGCCGTCCGCCGACGATGACATAAGCCCGCCGCATCTCTGTCAAATATGGGCCGAGCGCATCGTCGTTCATTTCGCGCAGTGGCTGATGTGTATCAGCGGCGAATCCGTACCAGCGCAAGACGTGCTTGCGAAGACGACGTATCTGGAGGTGGTAGAGAAGATCTGGCAGCTTCTTTTCCTTTTTCTCGATGAGCCGGAAGTACTCTTTCAAGTTTGGCGGGTCCACCGGCAAGTCGGTCTTGTCGTCCTGGTGGAAAAGCTTGATCTGGTGATACACGTCCCAGGCACTTTTGTTGCGCGGGCTCGCGGTCAGAAAACAGCACCGTCTGCCTGTAGCCAGGAACGCATGCACCAGCTTGTATCGCTGCGTGTCCGGGTAGCGCAAGTTATGACTCTCATCTATGAGCACGAAGTCTCGGTCGCGGTACTTTACGTCTGCCAGCAGGAGATTTGCCGCGCCGCCGTTGTTTTCTCGCAGATACCCCATCGAGAGCACGCGGGCATTCAACTGATAGACCTCGTTGTAACGTTCCCACATATCGACCAGAGGAGCGGGACAGATGACAAGGGGACGGGCATGGTCAGTCCGTTCAAAGTGCTTAACGATGGCTGCGCCGATGTAGCTTTTGCCCAATCCGACCACGTCGGCAACAAACGCCCCGCCGTAATCGCGGACCATCTGTACCGCCTGACGGACCGCCACTTTCTGGAAGTCAGCCAGTCGTTTCGTAATTTCATCGTCCCACAGAATGTTCTTGTCGTCTTCGCCTTCTAGCCGATCTTTGACCAGCGAGTACAGCGTCTTCATGTAGATGTCGTAAGGACGGACGGGAACGATTGCCCAGGACTGCTGTATTTCCTGCATCAACGCTTCGTCGAAGTCTTGCGACTCTTTCCACAGATCCTCGAACCAGCGAACCAGTTCGGCGTGGTTGTCGTTCCCCTGAACGACTACGTTGAGTTCGGTGTTGTGCGTCACGCCGGACAGCGTGAGGTTAGATGATCCAACAATAGCAATGCCCTTCTCGTGCCTGTCTACCGGCTTGCCTCGTTCGTCGAAGACCGTTCCATAGTCAAAGATATACGCCTTGGCGTGCATGCGACCTTTAGTGTAAATGCGGACCTTAAGCTGCTTCTCTTCGATCATCCGAACAAGAGTTTTGACCAGGACCTCGCCCTCATCGGTCTGGTCCATCAGTTCCACCGAGGAGCGGATGTTCTCGGCTGTTTCGCTTGCCATCTGCCTGGCTTCGGTGCGCTTGGGGTACGATTGCGCTTCAGCGGTTTCGACCACCAGCT
>JACQEL010000943.1 GCA_016200595.1 Deltaproteobacteria bacterium | reverse complement strand
TGCTCTCGCAACCGGAGCACCGTTCATCAACGGGTTTGTCAGGCCGATTGAGAAGCTCACTACCTATGCGGAAATGATGGCCCGCGGAGACCTCTCGCAACCAGTTATGGTCGGCGAGCGTCGCGATGAGATCGCCACTCTGGCCCGGGCTTTTGAGCGCATGCGTAGTGAATTAGCACGCTCGCGCCTCGCGCTGGAACAGCGCCTGGAGGAACGGGAGGAGTTGATCAGACTCAAAGAAGAGTTTCTCGCTAATATCTCGCATGAACTCCGTACTCCACTTCACGTCATCATCGGCTACACGGATATGCTGCTCGCCGCAGAGATGAACACCAACAGTGGCACCGCTTTGAACCGTATCCGTACCCAGTCCGAACATCTCTTCCGCCTGCTCAGTGACCTCATGACTCTTTCCGGTATGAACACCGGAAAGCTCACTTTACAGATCAGCCCCATTACCGTGCCTGACCTCCTGGCTCGCCTGGCACCGCTGGTGGAGCGACTCCGGCAGGGAAAAGAGATCGAGGCGGTGTGGGAGTGCCCTACCCTTCTGCCTAGCGTCGAGACCGATGCCTTGCGCCTCGAACAGGTGCTGACCAACCTCATTACCAACGCCTTTAAATTTACCCATCAAGGCACGATTACCATTCGCGCTTACCATGACACGGAACGAGAGAGGATGGTGTTCGAAGTGGCGGATACTGGCATTGGCATTCCTGAGCCTGAACTCCCGCACATCTTTGACGAATTTCGTCAGGTCGATGGTTCGATGAGCCGTGCTTATGGGGGCCTGGGGCTCGGCTTAGCGCTCGTGCGCAAGCTGGCCACGCTCTTGCAGGGAGAGGTCACCGTAGTAAGTCAGGTCGGGCAAGGTTCGATTTTCACCCTTACGCTTCCGCTGCGGCTTGCCTCTTACCGTGGTTTGCCTGCAGAGGTGCCGGTAAATTCGTAGGGGCAATTCATCAGTTGCTCTTACCGCTGCGATTGACTGGGCTTTCTAAATCAAAAGACTTTATCCGAAATAAAGCCCCGGAGGGGCGTGAGGAGATAGCCCACGGCGCCAGCCGTGGGGCCGGAGCAGGACCACACGGCGCCCAGAGCCCCGGAGGGGCGTGAGAAGACGACCGTCTCGAGGTCTTCCGCCCCTCCGGGGCTGGAAGAAGGCTCGTGGGGGTTTGGTTTCCCAGGGCTGACGCCCTGGGCTACAGTCCGTAGCCCCTCCGGGGCAAAGAGAAACAAGATGTGTGATATGGACAAGTTCGTTATTGCAGATAAAGCCTAAAACACACGACATTCGTACACTTCGTCTTGTGACTGTGTGTGTAGGGGCGGCCCCACATGGGGCGGCCCCACATGGGGTGGCCCCTCCAACGGTCCCCGAGAAAGTCTGCCAATTTTTGTGGTTCGATTTAGCTTTCCTCGATCTGCCTAATCACTGCAGCAGTCACGCTCTTCGTTCCTGCGATAGGACAACCGTCGCTGTCTATCTGTACCCTCTTCTTTCTCAAAGTTTCCTCAATTGCAGTTATCATGCGTTGGGCGCTCTCCCCTTCCTCTAGGCGCTCCAACATCATCGCTCCAGCCAGGATGGCGGCGAGAGGATTCGCTTTGTCCGTCCCGGCCAGGGACGGAGCTGAGCCGTGGGTAGTCTCGAAAACCGCGTGCTGTGCTCCCAAGTTCGCGCCCGGACAAAATCCCAGTCCTCCAGCAGTCGCTGCGCCTAGATCACTGAGAATATCGCCCAGGAAATTTTCGCACACGATCACGTCGAATCGTTCGGGCCACAACACTAAGGCTTGGGCTGCGGCATCGGCGTAGAGATAATCTTTCTCAACGTCGGAGTATGCCTCGCCGATTTCTTCAAATATTTGGCGGAACAACACAAAACTACGCAGGACGTTGCTCTTGTCTACACAGGTTACGTGTGTGTGGCCGTTAGGCAGTGCGCCTTGACGCTGGCGTGCCAGCTCGAAGGCGAAGCGCACGATACGCTCCGTGCCAGCGCGAGTTATGACGATCATATCTCTCACCCCCTCAGGCGTGACTTCTCCTTGGCCGCGGGAAAAATATGCGCCTTCAGTGTTCTCGCGCACGATCACATAATTGATGTCACTCGCAGTTTTTCCCGCTAGAGCGGAACTCACCTCGGGAAAAAGCCGGACCGGCCGGACGTTGGCGTACAGATCCAGTCCTCCGCGCAGCACACCCCCAAGAAGGCCAGCTTCAGTGCCATCCGGATTACGGACTTCAGGCAGCCCCATGGGGCCTTTGAGGATGGCATCTGCCGCCTGGCAGGCAGCAAAGGTCTCCGACGACATATTGACGCCAGTTTGCCGATAGTACGCCGCTCCAGCCGAGTGAAAGTGGCAATCGAGCTGGAAGGTTCCCGCACGTTTTGCCACTGCCTGTAAAACTTGCAGTGTGGCGTCGATGATTTCGGGGCCGATGCCATCCCCTTTGAGTACGACAATATGGTAAGTCTTCATAGCAAAAAGTCTTTATTATCTTTCTCGTGCCCAGGCTCCGCCTGGGTATGCCGTGTAATCGTGGCTCTGCCACTCCTGGGGGTTGCGTTCCCAGGCTCTGCCTGGAAACGAGGTCGTCAACCGTGGTGCTTGACGAAGTGGGTAGGGGCGAAGCATTTGCGGGTCAGGCTCCCCACGGCGTGGGTCTATACGGGACAAATGCTTCGCCCCTACGGTGGACAGGCGCTAGTGTCGTGTGTACCAATCTCTTGCCTCCTGGTTTAGACTATTA
>JACQEL010000935.1 GCA_016200595.1 Deltaproteobacteria bacterium | reverse complement strand
CCCTTCTTCCATCAAGGTTTGCACTACTTCTTCCATAAAGAACGGCGTGCCCTCGGTTTTCGCCAAAATGAGCTGCTTGAGGGGATGGAGAGGCGACCGGCCGGTCGCCTCTCCGGTCGTGCCCAACAGGGCATCAAGGAATTCTTTCGCTTCCGCTTTGCCCAAGGGGGCAAGGCGAAGTTGGGTGTAATCCGTCTTCTGCCCCCACTCATGGCGATACTCGGGCCGATAATTAACGAGGAGTAAGACCTTGGCTGAAGCGATACTCTCACTCAATGTATCGAGAAAGCCTTGAGTCTCGGTGTCAATCCAATGGAGATCTTCAAAGATCAAAATCAGGGGCTTGTTGAGACTCTCCCGCAGGAAGAGTTTCTTGAGCGCGGCAAACGTACGCCGACGCCGGATCTGCGGGTCCATCTGCTGGAGGGAGGAGTTTTTCTCTTCAGTCCCCAGCAAGGCAAAGAGATAGGGCAGGGTATCTTCGAGACTGCGGTCGAGGCCGAGAACCTTCCCCAGGACCTTTTCGCGCCGGGTTCGCTCATCATCCTGAAGTTGAATCTGAAAATAGTTTTTCAGTAGCTCAATAACCGGGAGATAGGGTGCCGCTTTGCCGTGAGAGACCGAATAGGCTTCCAGCACTAAGCAGCCACTCGGTGACGTGAGTTTGAATTCATACAAGAGACGTGACTTGCCTAGCCCTGGCTCCCCCATCACGCCTATGAGTTGCCCATGCCCGGCCTTGGCTTGGTCTAAGGCGCGCCGGAGCTGAGCCATTTCCGGGTAACGACCCACAAAGCGCGTAAGCCCACGACCAACGGCGACCTGCAGGCGAGTGCGCAGTGGGCCGACACATACGACTTCGTAGACGTGGAGCGGCTCTTCGACCCCTTTGATTGCGGCGGCCCCGAGTGCCTTAAGGTCGAAATACCCTTCGGTCAATTTCTGGGTATGTGCGGTAATGAGGATCGAGCCCGGGGTCGCCATCTGCTCCATACGCGCCGCCAAGTTGGTGGCATGCCCCACTGGCACGTAGTCGGTATGCAAGTCGTCTTTGCGGATGGAACGCACCACCACTTCACCGGTGTTGATCCCCACTCGCATCTGCAATGGTGGGCCCCCGTTGAGGCGCACCTGGTCACTGTAGCGGCGCATCTCCTCTTGCATCCGCAGCGCAGCGTAGAGCGCCCGCTGGGAATGGTCTTCGTGGGCAAGCGGCGCGCCAAAGAGGGCGAAGATCCCATCCCCCAGTGCCTGCGCCACATAGCCCTCATAGCGATGGACCGCGTCCATCATCAGCTGCAGGGCCGGATCAATAATCGCGCGCGCTTCCTCCGGATCGAGCCCTTCAATCAGGGCGGTGGAACCTTTGAGGTCAGCAAAGAGGGCGGTGATGGTCTTGCGTTCGCCGTCGGTGGCTCCCCGCGCTTCGAATGCTGCCTGCTCAGCACGAATCCGCTCGGCCAGGTGCGGGGGCGTATAGCTGCTTGGGAGCTGAGTGTTAGGTGCTGGGGACTGGGGTGAGGGCGGCGCCACCCCGGTTCTCCGATTCTCCGGTTCTCCGGTTCCTGCCCCACCCACCCACACCAACACTTTGCCGTCTTCATCAATCGCCACTCGTTCCGCCGCAATCAGCTCATCCGTCAGCGCCGCAAGTTCCTCACTGCTCAGCTGGAATTGGGTCGTCAGGAGGCGATAGGACACCCGTCCTTTGCTGCGCAGCAACTCTCGCACGTGTTCGAGAACCTCGATGATTGTCATATCCGTCTCTAGGTCGCGAGGTATTATAAGAGACGCAGCCAATCACGGCTAGGCTTGAGTACTAAATCAGACTACAGGAGATTGGTACACTGTGTAACCTCGTGTTCCTGGCCCTCCGCCCGGCGATCAATCGCCGGGCTACGACTCCTTGCCCCCTGAAGGGGGCTCCAAGCCGGCTTCAGCCGGCGTTAGGGGGTAGCACTGCCGGCAGAGGCTTCGGTTTAGAGCCGTGGGAGTCAGTTGGGGTGAAACTCTGACAAGCGCCCGGAGAGGATTGTCAGATCAGTTCTTTTCTTTCATATTGCATACGATATGAAAGTGGCTTTCGACACGGACGTGATCGTGGCGGCGCTGCGTAGTCGAACCGGCGCCGCTAACGCACTCCTCCGCGCTCTGCGCGCTGGGGAAATTCGGGCAATCGCCAGCGTCCCCATGCTGCTCGAGTACGAAGCGGTTCTGATGCGCCCGGCTCAACGACATGCTATCGGGTTCACGACCCAAGACGTGGATAGCTTCCTGGACGGCTTAACGGCACTGTTGGAACCAGTGACACCCCATTTCCTGTGGCGGCCGACCCTGCGAGATCCCGACGACGAAATGGTGCTGGATGCTGCGGTGAATGGCGGAGTCGATGCGATTATCACGTTCAATGTGAAAGACTTTTTGCCGGGAGCGGCGCGCTTCAACTTAGACATTCTCACCCCTGCAGAAGCGATAAGGAGACTCTATGACAAGGACCAGTAATTATGCCCTGCGCCTTTTGGCGTCGGTCAAGGCTGAAGCGGAAAAGGTGGCGGCGGCGGAAGGAACGACCCTCAACCAGTTCATCAATGTGGCGGTCGCCGAGAAACTCGCGGCATTACGCACAGCGCAGTACTTCCAACAACGGGCTGCACGAGCAGATCTGAACGCCTTTGACCGTCTGCTTGCCGCGGCCGGTAAGGAGCCTCCTCGGCCAGGTGATGAACCCCCATACGGCAGTCGCGCCCCACGCACGCGAAAACAGGCCCAACAAGGCGAAGCACGCAGAAAACGGTCACGGCTGTCATGATTAACCTTCCGCCAGCGCCTCCAACAACGCCTTGGCCTCTTGCAAATCAGCGGTATCAAACCCTTCGGTAAACCAGCCGTAAATCTCTGACAACAGGCTGTGAGCTTCGCGGCGCTTGCCTTGTCGTTGCCACAGACGGGCGAGGCTCAGTGTTGCGCGCAGTTCCCACGATTTGGCTTGTTGACGACGAGCGATGTCGAGGGCTTTGAGAAAATACGCTTCGGCTTCCTCAGAACGATGAATGATGAACGATGAATGATGAATGGGGGCAGGATCCTGCTCTTCTGCTTTTGTATTCCGTTCATCATTCTGCATTCCGCGTTCATCGTTTAGAAGAAGTTCGCCTTTGAGCCGATAGATATGCGCCTCGTGGCACCGCTCGCCAGTGTCGCGCACCACAGTCAACATCTCGTCGAGAACGTGCAACCCTTCCTCACCTCTCCCCGCTTTTCCGTATGCTTCAGCAAGTAAAGAACCCCAATAGGGCTGAATTACCCTCCCGCCCGTACTCCGCATATCGGCGAGGCCACGGCAGTGGAGGGTGATGCCTTCCTCAACCCGCCCTTGCTCGGTAAGCGCCCACCCCCGCAACATAGTTCCCACCGCCGACAACACCGTGAACCCCTGCTCCTCCGCCAGAGTAATGGCTTGCTCTGCATAATCTTGCGCGGCTTGTCTTTCCCGGCGGTAACCATGACATTCAGCGACATAATAGAGGGCAAACGCGAGGCTGTATGGATGCGAGAGGTCCCGAGCAAGAGAGAGGCCTTCTCGGGCACTCCTCAAGGCTTGGTCGGGATAGCCCAGCATCCATAGCGGATAAACTGCGGCAAGGCGGCAGGTGACCCCAGGATCTTGTCCATAGAGAAAAGTGAGAGTTCGGTGATGCTGAGGGTCATAGAGAGCAATGCCTGCCTCCAGATGTTTCCGAGCGGCAGGGAAATCTCCTACATACATGAGAGTGCACCCCATGGCGTAATGGGCTTCGATAAGCAGCGCTGGCTCTCGGAGGCGCTGAGCGAGCGTGAGGCATTGATCGGCGAGGTCCATTGCAGATTGCAACTCGGCTCGGACGGCGTAAAAGATCCACAGCCACCACAAGGTGGGGAAGAGTTGAGAAGTCTCGCCGATTTGCTGACAAAGTTCGCGGGCGCGGGAGTAGGTCCTTTCCACTTCCGGAGCAGCATAGCCTTTGGTAGCGAGTAACGGCGTCCCTAAAGCCAGGCAGAGTGCTAGCTCTTGCGGAGCGCGCGCGGAGGGATCCGGCAGAGTTTTGAGCAACTCCAGCGCCGCGCTGAGATGGTTGATTGCTTCAGTGTTTGCGGACCGTTGCACCTTGGGTCAGCGCGTGTTTGAAAATGTACTCGATTTCTGGAAAGGCAGGTTGTTCATAGAGAAACTCTTTGTGTTGCAGAGATGATAGTAAGCGGTACAGCTCCTCCTCGGGTCGGGTGACCACGTGCCGTATTAAGCTCAGCGGCAATTCCCGCCCGATGACGGCTAACTGCTGCAGCACCTCTTTTTCTGCCGCCGCTAATCGGTCAATGCGCCCCGCGAGAATCCCTTGCACGGTGGGGGAAAGGTGCAGTTCGGGCGGCACTTGCTGTAAGCGATAACTCCCCGGCTCACCGACGAGCACCTGTTCCTCGACGAGCGTCTGCACCACCTCTTCCATGAAAAACGGCGTCCCCTCGGTCTTCTCCAGAATCAGTTGTTTCAAGGGGGTGAGGCTGGCGTCGTTGCCTAACAAGAAGGTCAGCAGCTCTTCGGCTTCCGCTTTGCCCAGCGGCGCCAGCCGCAGTTGGGTGTAGTAGGTCTTCTGCCCCCACTCGTGGCGATATTCGGGCCGGTAGTTGGTCAGCAAGAGGAGACGCGCACTGGCCACGCTCTCACTTAGCGTATCGAGAAAGCCTTGCGTCTCGCTGTCGATCCAGTGCAAGTCTTCAAAGATAAGCACGAGCGGCTGATTGAGACTCTCACGGAAGAACAACCGTTTGAGCGCCTCAAACGTGCGCCGCCGCCGAATCTGCGGGTCCGTCTGCTGGAGTGAGGAGGTTGGGTCGTCAATCCCGAGTAACGCGAAGAGATGCGGCAGGGTGTCTTCGAGACTGCGGTCCAACTCCAAGACCTTGCCAATGACTTTCTGCCGGCGCGTGCGTTCATCCTCAGGCGGCAGAATCTGAAAATAGTTCTTGAGCAGTTCGATCACCGGCAGATAGGGCGAGGCTTTGCCATGCGAGACCGAGTAGGCTTCCAGCACCAGACAGCCACTCTGGGAGGTGAGTTTGAATTCGTAAAATAGCCGTGACTTCCCTAACCCCGGCTCGCCCATCACCCCGACAAGCTGCCCATGGCCGGATTTGGCTTGCTCTAACGCCCGTCGTAATTGCTCTAGCTCTGTGTGGCGGCCCACAAAGCGGGTGAGACCACGACGGACCGCGACTTGTAGCCGTGTCCGCAATGGCCCGGCTCCCAGGACTTCAAAGACATGGAGCGGTTCCTCCACGCCTTTGATGGTGGCAGCGCCTAGAGTCTTTAACTCGAAATACCCTTCGACCAAACGCCGTGTAGACTCGGTAATCAGAATCGAGCCCGGTGTGGCCATCTGTTCCATGCGCGCGGCTAAGTTCGTGGCGTGCCCCACGGGCACGTAATCGGTATGCAAGTCGTCTTTGCGAATCGAGCGGACCACGACTTCGCCCGTGTTAATGCCGACCCGCATCTGCAGTGGTGGTCCGCCCGCGAGCCGCACGTGGTCACTATACCGGCGCATCTCCTCCTGCATGCGCAGGGCGGCATAGAGCGCCCGCTGAGGGTGATCTTCATGGGCAAGCGGCGCGCCGAACAAGGCCAAGATGCCATCGCCTAACGCTTGGGCCACATAGCCCTCATAGCGATGGACCGCGTCCATCATGAGCTGTAACGCTGGATCAATGAGCGCCCGGGCCTCTTCGGGATCGAGCCCTTCGATCAAGGCTGTCGACCCTTTGAGATCGGCAAACAGGGCGGTGATGGTCTTGCGCTCGCCGTCGGGTGCCCCTCGGGTTGCCAGGGCTGCCTGCTCGGCCAAGATGCGCTCGGCCAGATGCTTTGGGGTATAGGTAATGGGGGTGGACGCTAGCCGCTGGACGTTAGCCGCCAGAGTGTCTTCGCCGTTTCCCCCCTTTCTCCCTTCCCCAGCCCACACCAGGAACCGCCCTGCTTCGTCAACGGCTACCCGCTTGGCGCCGATGACTTCTTCTTTCACATCCTCGATCGCCTCGTCATCCAGGCTGAACTCCCGCTTGAGCACGCGATAGGAGATCCGCTCTCGGTTCCGCAGGAGCTCAATAATCCGGTCCACTACCT
>JACQEL010000934.1 GCA_016200595.1 Deltaproteobacteria bacterium | reverse complement strand
GTTCGGAGAAGATACTCGCCTCGAAGCGTCGTTCCGCTGGCTCTGCTCCCTCCCGCGTACGGCGTCGGGCCCCTAAAAAGTTGTCATTTTCAATCATGATCGGCACAGCCGCGCCCCAGATTTCCACCGTGATCAAATCCTCCAGGTAGCGGCCACCAGAGTTGGCACAAGAGCAGGAGCGCTCGGAAGAGAGCAGTTTGATCACGTCTTGGCATTCCTGGCAGAAGATGAGTTTCATTCTTTTTTCTCCTGAAGCTCTTAGGATGTCCTAGTCAAGCTTCTAGGGGAAGAGAGAACAGGTCTCATTTTCTTCTCACTCATAGGACTCAGGATCAGGCCTCATTTCCTGGAAACCGGTCAAGCACGACCTCTTACAATGTCGGGAGGTTACCTTTTACGGTTCACGTTTTCAGAACCCCAACGCCTTGGCCGCCATATCCAGCACTACCGGCACGGAGTACGTCGTGCGGGCCAGACGCAGGTCCTTGTTCTTGCCTTCGGCGAACAAGCCCGACGCGCTGAGCCAGAAGGAAGTACTCCGCATCATGTACAGAATCTCATAGTAGCGGCACACTGCCAGATCCACGGTGAGGCCGGTGAGTTGCTGGTAGTAGTCGAGGAAAAACTCACGCTCGACCACGCAGGACAACAATGGGGACCCTTCTCGGTTCAGGTCGGAGAGCACGTAGGCCACGTCGTACATCGGGTCGCCAATCACTTGCAGTTCCCAGTCAATAATCGCCGCGATCGCATCATCTTTGACGATCAGGTTGCCGGTCCGATAGGCGCCATGAACAAACGCCAGGCGTTGGGTCACGGGCGCGTTGGCTTTCAGCCACATGAGGATTTCGGTTAATGCCGGCTCAGGTTTGCGCAGGGATTGCTGAATGAGTGACTCCCATTTCGCCACCTCACGTCGCGCAAAATCTGTCCCGGGGCCAGGGACGCCGAGAAAATCGAGCCCGGCGGCGCGCCAGTCAAGGTTGTGCAAAGCCGCTAACGCTTTGACGAAACTCCGCGACAGTTGGCCACGCTGGGCCGCCTCCGCATAATACTGCTTCCCTACACGCGACCAGGGGTTGGGCACCTCACCTTCGACTTTCTCCATGACAAAGAAAGGCCCCCCGAGCAGCGCCGGGTCCTCCTCATACCAGTAGACTTTCGGTGTAGGCACGGGGGTAGATTCCAGCGCTTGGAGGACACGGTATTGCTCTTTCAGGTCGGACAGATTGCGCAACAAACTGACTCCAGGGTCTTTGCGCAGGCACAGCCCACGCGTGACTTCCTGACCGTCTTCCTGGCTGTGCGCGTAGAAGGTGTAAATCTCGTGAGACCACCCACCTGCAGTCTGGGTGAACTGAGTGAGCGTCAGGTTCCTGACGCGCGGCAGTTTGCTTTGCAGGTAGGCGAGGATTTTTTCTTGGGTCGATTGGGCCATGATATAAGCTCTCAGCTTTCAGCAGTCAGCTTTCAGCTCGAACAGGAGGTTGAAAAGAGGATTTTCCCTAAATCAGACTTCAAGAGACTGGTACACCGGAGTTGTCACCCTGAACCCTTCGACGGAGCCTGTCCTGAGCTTGTCGAAGGGCTCAGGATAAACTCCGTGAAGGGTCTCGCAGAGAGATTCTTCGCTACGCTCAGAATGACAGGGCTGGGTGGTCGCGTAGGAAAGTGTACCAATGTCATGCCTTTTGGTTTAGTCCGTCAACTCCTCGGAACTCATTACTCTGCCTTCCCTGCGACTTTTAACTCTTCATCCAACAATTGCCGCAACGCTTCGCGAATGCGCTGGTTAGCGGCCGTAAATACCTCTGGCCCGAGTCGGTCTTTTTCGGCATAGAGCCATTCGATGAGTCGGCACAGCCGTGCCTCCTGCTCCCCATCGTCGCCCGCTGGCAAGGTCTGTCCGGCCAGCACGGCAGGCAAATCTGCCCACAGTGCGGCCACTGCCTGGGCTTTTTCCGTCGCCAGGTCGCGCCGTTCCTCGACCTGCCGGGCGACAAATTCCAGAACTACTGCTGCCATATACGCCTGGGCCTTGGGATACGGCTCAGCAATCGCGGGCGCAATGACATTACGCAAGGCGGCAATAATCTCTTCAAGCAATTGGTGTGCAGAAAGCATAGGAGATCCAGCGAACGATTCAGGTTAGGTCGCAATTTCTCTAGAGAGAGATAAAGTGAACCTTATCCCTTAGTCAAGAGAATATCTAGCTTTCACGGAGCAAATAGCATATCTGAGTACGAGCAGCGCCTCAGCAGGCGACGCTGAGCCGCCTGAGGGTAGGCTGCCTCGCGCCCATCTGGCCTTCTCGGACAGAGGCAAAGGAGGAAAATTTGCTGCCGAGGGTTGTCCTCAAGGGGTAGTGAGCTGATACTCCGGCTCACCTGTTGCTGTAAACGCTCGCAATGACCATCACAGGAGGTGATCTATGCAAAACGGTCATGGTCAGTACAACGTTGGCGGAGTGCTCCTCCCCCGACCGTTTAAGGTGCGGCGGCTGGGGCACTTTGGCTTTAACCTCGCGCAGCTGGAAGAAGGCGTCAGATTCTACACCCAGCTATTGGGGTTTCGGCTCACTGATGAACTAAACCTCAGCAAGATCCCTGAGTTGCAAAAGATGCTGGCCGGCTTACAGGACCCCCGGCTCTTCTTTACCAGCCATGGGTCTGACCATCATGCGCTGCTGCTGGCCCACAAATCGTTGGGCGCTATATTTGGCGATGACGCGGGATCCCCTGATGTCACGATCAATCAAATCACCTGGCAGCTCGGCACGTTGGAGGAGGTGGTCAACGCCTACCAATTCTTTAAGGAGAAAGGGATAGAGATTCGCCGGGTGGGCCGGGACATGCCCGGCAGCAACTGGCACGTCTACATCCGCGATCCCGATGGCCACACCATCGAACTTTACTATGGGATTGAGCAGGTAGGCTGGACCCGCCACAGTAAACCCATGGCCATGTACTACCGGCGTTTTGATCAAGCACCCTCCCTACCTCAGATGTCTGAGGCGATGGAGATAGAAGATGCCCTGCAAAAGAAGATTGATATCACCTCTGGCCACCGGCCCACGGAGGACTTGCCCAATACCTACAATGTGGGCGGCGTACTGCTGCCACGGCCCTTTAAGGTCACCCGGATTGGCCCAGTAGGGCTCTTCGTTCAGGACGTGAGCCGGGCCGAGGCGTTCTACACCGAGATGCTAGGGTTTGTGAAGACCGAGGAGGTGAACTTTAAGGGGCGGCGCTGTGTGTTTTTACGCAATGGCACGGAGCATCACAGCTTAGGGCTTTTCTCGCGGGAGCTGCGACAGGAGTTGGGGCTCAGTGCGCATACGACCTGTATGACGTTTGGCGCCGAAGTCGGGAGCTATGAGCAACTGCGCAGTGCAGTGCATTTTTTCCAGGAGAAGGGTGCAAGATTAGTAGAGGGCATTCCGCCGGAGCTGCACCCAGGGATTGACTATGCGGCGCACGTACAGGATCCGGACGGGCATTGTATTCAGCTCTACTACTATATGGAACAGGTAGGGTGGGATGGCAAGCCGCGGCCAAAGGAGCAACGCCGCGTAGTGAAGGGAGAGTGGCCTGAGGCGCTGGAACCGCTCTCAGACACCTATGTGGATCAGACTTTTCAGGGACCTTTAGGCTAGGTGCTCTCTTTTGGGTTTTACGTTCCCAGGCAGAGCCTGGGAACGAGGGTGTCAATGAAATATTTCTCATGCCCAGGCTCTGCCTGGGTATGTCGTGTGGTCGCGGCTCTGCCGCACTTTTTGCGTTCCCAGGCAGAGCCTGGGAACAAGGTCAGCCTGGAGGCGAGGGCGTCAATAAAAACCGCTCCATCCGCGTCTAGTCACTTGCACTGCCTTCCTACCGCTCAACGATCGTGGAGGCGAAGTCCAGGCCGTTCCCACTGGACCGTAACCACCCGCCCAAGCCCGGACTCGGTAATGTAGAGGGTGCGAAAGTCGTCACCGCCGAAGCAGCAATTCGTTAATCTGCGGTCTTCCACGACAATTTGCGACAACGGGGTTCCATTGGGTGCGTGGACGGAGACCACGCCACTGTTGTGGGCACAAATCAACAGGTTGCCCACTGCATCCACGCACATGCCATCTGGCGCGGCTGGCTGCGGGACCGTAGTTAACAAGGCGGAAACTGGCCAGGCCCGAGGCGCGCCAGAACGGGCGCCCGCGTCTGCCTGAGCGAGAGTTCCAGGGCTCTCGATGGGAATCGCCCACACGCGGCCGGTCACCGACTCTAGTACGATCAACGTCGAGTCGTCTGGCGTCAGGGCGATGCCGTTGGGAAGGTAGAACAAATACTGCAACCGTTTGACTTGGCTCCCGTCTCTGCGGGCATAGTAAAGATGACCGAACTTGATGCCCTCGCGCGACACCGGACCAGGATCGGTGAAGTAGAAACCACCGTGGGCATCCATGACCAGATCGTTTGGCCCCTGAAAAGGATGTCCCTCACACTGCTCATACAGTTTCTCCACTTTGCCCTGCGCATCGATCCGCTGGATGTAACCGGGCTCTCTGCCCCCATTATTGGTCACGTAGAGGTAGCCGTCGGGGCCGAGCGCCGCGCCATTCGGTGCACCGCCTGTGCTGGCAAACGTGCGCTTGGTACCATTTGCGGCAATCGCCGCGATACAACCGCCTTCGATTTCGGTCACATACAGTGTTCCATCCGGCGCCCACACCGGCCCTTCGGGAAACTGCAGACCATCAGTGAGAACTTTTGGTGACATAACCTTTCTCCTTGTCGCGGACCGAGCTCTAGAAAAGTGAAGTGCCGCTTAGTATAGGGGATATTCGCGGTAAACGCATCAGCTGACACGAAGACTGAGTCGAAGAGTGGCGCACGAAAGATTGTCAAAAGAAGGATTTTCTGTCATGGTGGCGCAGATATTAGAAGTGACAAACGCTGCAACTTTTGTGGCGTTTGTCGATGGCAATGGGACACAAACTTTATAGTTAGCCCTCTCGGAAGAGTTCCAAGACATTATGGAAGAGTTCAAGATCAAGTTCACACGGTTTCCGGTGATCTCGCACAGCGCGGAATATCTTGTCATGGGTTACCTGATGCGGCGCAACATCTTGACCTACAAAGCGCCGCCAAACAATGAGGGTTATGATCTGATCTGCATTCACCCCAACCCTCGCAAAAGTGGTCGCCAAGTGCGGGTACAGGTCAAAAGCCGTCTAGCAACTGACAGTGATCGTGGGTTTCCAGTCAAGGCGCGAACGCTCGACGCCTTCGATTACCTCATTGTTGTCTTCCTTAACGTGGGGTACTTCTTTGGAAAGATGAAGCGGGGCTGTTCACGCGCTGGAGCGACTGCACCAGAGTTCTATACGTTTCCGGCGGCGTTCATCCGCTCTCATCATGACAGCCGATCGTCTTGGGAGAAAGTGCGTACTCGGGGGTTGGACATCGAACAATACAAGAACGAAGCAGGTTTTGAAGTGATTGCCCAGGATCTAGAGGTCCCGTATCCAGAAAAGCGAGAGCAAGGAGACGTCTAACAAAGCCGCTCCACATGCCGCCACCCGCTTGCAGATCTGAGTAAACGCCAGGGGATACGGCTGGGTGGCGGCATGTGGTCGCCTTAGGAAAACCCCGGAATTTTGAATTTTCGCGTTAGAAAGTCCTTAGTTTTCAAGGGTCAAATTTTTCAAAAGAGACTTTTTCTACAGCCTCGTTAGCAGGCAAGAGCACATCAATGTGAAAATTCATGGCAGTCAATCTCGATAAACCGCACCTTTGGAAAGCAGATATTGCCAAGTCTGTTGATATGTACAACGACTGGTTTCTGAAGTTCGCTCCGAAGGCATTTCGAGAAACGCGCATTCAGACAACCAAGGATGTTGAGGCCACCTTGAAGGCAACAAACAACCTGAGAAACGTTGCCCCATCGATTTTACGGACGCATCCAGAGGTATTGCCCATACTCCGCATGTCTACCTGCCCTCCCCTCGCAGTTGATCGCCTGATCGGCCTTGCCCGTGTTCCGAATAACCTCGTTAAGAGGATGGAGATCGAAAAGAGACCAAGTTCGCAGGCGACTTTACGAACGTGAACAAGCGCCGCAAAGAGGAAGCAGTGAAGATGGCTCAATTGCGCCGTACCTACGGGGACAGGGTACGGTTCAACCTGTTTCTGTGCGGATACTTCGATAGCGGCTATCTTGGCTATGAAGCCGCCGAAGGTATCGATTGGGTGTGGGAGCATCGTATTGACGATCTGGCTAGGTTCGGTTTGTGAGGCAATGGAAGAACTAGCTCTGGAACAAGAACGGCTCTCCCTACAAATCCGCTTAGATGCCCTGAAGTCACAGGCTGAGCGGAATCGGCTAGGGCAGTTCGCGACCCCTACGTCGCTCGCTCGTGACATCTTGCGGTTTGGTGTAACACTTCTTGGCGAAAAGAAGTCCATCCGCTTCCTTGATCCAGCAATTGGAACTGGCTCTTTCTTTTCGGCTCTTCTCCATACAGTTCCAGGGAGCCGTGTTGATGCTGCAAAGGGCTTTGAACTGGACACGCATTATGGAGGACCAGCCCGGGAGTTTTGGCGGGACACGCTCCTTGATATTGAATTGGTGGACTTCACGCAAGCGGAACCTCCAAGGAAAGAGGCTGATCGGTTCAACCTGCTCATCTGCAATCCCCCATACGTGCGTCACCATCACATGATGAATGGGGAGAAGATCCGTCTACGGGATGTGACCAAAGCCGCTTGCGGTGTCCGTATTACAGGCCTTGCGGGCTTGTACTGCTACTTTCTCGGCCTCTCACATGCTTGGATGCAGCAAGGCGGGGTTGCCGGGTGGTTGCTACCGAGTGAGTTCATGGACGTGAACTATGGGAAAGCAGTTAAGCGATACCTTTTGAACAAGGTCACACTCCTGCGTATCCATCGGTTCGATCCCAACGAAGTGCAGTTTGACGACGCACTCGTATCGTCGGCAGTCGTGTGGTTCCGTAACGCCCCGCCTCCGGCTGACCACAAGATTGATTTCACCTTTGGTGGTTCCCTGTTCCTGCCTAAGCTCTCCCGCGCCGTTCCTGCCACAGCCCTTCAGAAGGAAGCTAAATGGACGCGGTTCCCCGTCTCGGGCGAGCGCGAGGAGAACATACGCCATCGGTTGGCAGACCTCTTCACGATCAAGCGAGGGGTAGCAACTGGCGCCAACAAGTTCTTCATCCTCACGAGAGAGCAAATAGAAGCCCGCGGACTTCCGTGTGAGGTCTTCCGCCCCATCCTACCCAGTCCACGTTATGTGCCCGTTGACGAAATCGAAGCTGATCAAGACGGGCTGCCCATATTGGATCGTCAACTATTCCTCTTGGCCTGCCGACTATCCGAGGACGAAGTGAGTATGCGATACCCAAAGCTTTGGTCTTACCTCGAAAAAGGCAAGGAAAACGTATCGGAACGCTACCTTTGTCGCTCCCGCAAGGTCTGGTATTTCCAGGAGGAGCGCCTCCCGGCGCCGATCCTGTGCACCTATCTTGGACGGAGCGATGCCAAGAGCGGGCGGCCTTTCCGGTTCATCTTGAACCACTCCAAAGCCATCACCGCGAACGTCTATTTGCTCTTGTATCCGAAGCCGGCTCTTGCTCGCGCAATCTCTAGGGACTGTTCCGTGCTGCGCCGGGTTTGGGAGATCCTCAATAACACATGTCCAAGTTCGATTTTGGGGGAGGGGCGAGTGTATGGGGGAGGTCTCCACAAGCTTGAGCCGAGAGAATTAGGGAATGTGGACGCAACACCAATTGTGGATGTGGTGCCTGAAATACAAACTCAAGCGAGACCGATCCAACCAAGCTTGTTTGATCACGAAACGGTCTAGCAATAACTTGCCCTGCTAACAGTTCGCTCAAGCTGACGCGGACTACGCCGCACAGCTTAGCTCGATGGCGTTAGGCCAGAGAACTCGCATGTTTGCGTGTTGTTACTTGCTTCTTGAACAGACTGCGCATTGTTCGCTAAGGGCGTGGCGAGACGTACCGAGCATATTCTTCATGAGATTCGCGGTCGTCTCCGTAGTGCGCAGTGGCTATACGCTCGACTTATCCAACACCGACTCTCTCGCACTATTACTGCTGCGTCTACATTAAAACTGTGCGCTGGGCGCCCCCTTCGACTTCACCGCTATTTGGTAATGTCTTCCTGGAGGGCAGCTGTCGCCGGCGAAAAATTTTCTGGCGGGCGGCGAAACTCACAGATTCGTCGGCATATATAAGCGAGAGGGGAAGATGGGTGGAGGCAGGAGGACCCAGGGAGGACCGTATGCACTGGGCTATCCAGTGTGATTTTTCCGGGGAACCACCGAGAGCTGAGGATCTTATAAGGAGGGGCCATGGCAGAACCTGAGTCAAACCTTCGGGCTGTCCTTGCCGGCGTGAATTGGCAGGAGCTGACCAAACGACTGTTACTGCTGACCCAGGAGTTCGTCCGCGAACGCTATCTCCTTGGCAAAAGTCCCGGGGACTTAGTGCAGAATGCCATCAGGAAGCTGTTGGAGGGCCGCAGGAAGTGGAACCCCAGGAAGGTCGATCTCCTCAGTTTCCTCTTCGCCGTCATTCGCAAGGAGGCCGTCTCCGAGGTCAAAGAAGTCCCGCACAGCTTTGCCGGCGCCACGCTGGAGGACCAGCACCGGGCAAGTAGACCGGAGTTCCAGATTGACCACGGGAGACAGCGGAGGGCGATTCTTGAATCCTTGCAGGACGACCCTATCCTCTGCCAAATCGCCGAGGTCGCGATTGACGAAGAGTTGTTCGAGCGGGCAGCAATCGCTGAGCGGCTCGGCATCACCCGTACCGACTTTGATAACGCCAGAAAACGCCTGCAGAGGCGGCAGCGGGCGCTCAGCGAGCGCTCAGAGCACCTCAGCCTGTGAGCGCACAGGTCGCCTGAGCAACCTGGTAACGAGAAACTCGGAGGAGGGTAAATCTTCCCCCCGCGTAGAGGAGCAACATATGGAGAAAAATACACAGTCTGCGCTTACCCCCTGGGAAAAGCTCCTGCGGCTGCTGGAGCCCGACCCGGAGGAGGTTGCCGCGCTGCCCATCGAGGAGGTGGAAGAGAAACTGCGGGCGGCGGGAATCGATCCTGAGCCAGTCGTTGCTGCGGTTGAGAACCTGGTCCGTGAGGCGATGGCCCGGTGGGAGCAAGGCGCCAGCAAAGGAGAGGTAGTGAGCCAAGAGGTCGTGCACTCCTCTGAAGAAAAAGAACGCAGCAATGTACCAATCCGTATGGGCGACGATTTCGACCTATTACGGTCACTAAATCCTTTGGCAACTGCCGTCGCGGCTGAGACCAGGTCGTACGCCTTCGATGAACGCAATATTCGCTGGTACAAATTGGGGGAGTTCGGCGAGCCTTTCGAGCCTTTCGATGAGCATTTTATGCTGACCATGCTCGATGTCGATGTTTCCCAGAAGCTCGTCGATTTTCTGCTCAAATTCCCGCCCAACCAGCGGATCTTTCTACATCGCCATCTGGCGCTCACTAACACCTTGGTCGTCCAAGGCGAGCATCGGCTCTATGAGCCCGATGGTACTCTCAAGGAGGTGCGCCGCGTAGGCAGTTACACCTCTAGCCCGCCCGGTGAGCCGCATCGCGAGGGAGCCGGCGATGCGGGGAGTGTGGTCTTTTTCAGCGTGCGCGGCAAGGAGGGCACCTTATTCGAATTTCTTGACGATGAGCTGCACGTGGTGGGTACGATTAGTCTGCAGGACTGCATTCACGCTTTCAAAACACAGCAGAATGCTTGAGCCCGCCTTGCAAAAATGGCCGCAGGCCTAATCGGTTTGTCAACGTGGTAAAGGTCACAGTCATATTAATGTTCTATACACTTAACGCTCACCTAAAAGGAGGAGGACAAAACTTATGGCAACTTCTATCGCGGCTGAGACCAGGTCGTACACCTTCGATGATCGTAATATTCGCTGGTACAAATTAGGGGATTTCGGCGAGCATTTCGTACCGTTCCAGGCGCATTTCGTGTTTACCGTGCTCGATGTTGATGTGTCCCAGAAGCTCGTCGATTTTATGCTTAAATTCCCACCTAACCAGCAGATCTTTCTGCATCGCCACTTGGCGCTCACCAATACCTTAGTCGTTCAAGGCGAGCATCGGCTGTATGAACCCACTGGTGCGCTCAAGGAGGTGCGCCGCGTGGGCAGTTATACCTCCAGCCCTCCCGCGGACCCGCATCGTGAGGGAGCAGGAGAGGAGGGGAGTGTAGTATTTTACAGCGTGCGTGGCAAGGATGGCACCTTATTCGAATTTCTTGACGATGACCTGCACGTAGTGGGTACGCTGAGCATGCAGGACTACATAAACGTCTTCAAAGCCCAGAAGAACGCTTGAGCCCGCCTTCCAAGCGTAGCCCCGGGCCTAACCATCTCGTGTGCGGGCCTGCCGTCCGCTTGCAGCCTCTGCTAACCTCGAATGAATGCAGTGGAGCGGCGGCCCGAGACGACCAGCGTTGATCGAGGGGGTTGGCCACTTCATGCTGGTTGAGAGGCCGGCGGAGGTCAACGGCCGCATCCTGCAGTTCCTGCGCAAGCAGCCGTGATGAGCTCAGCCCCCTGGCACTCCGAGGTCGATGCGCAGAGAGAGGGACTGACGGTGCCAACCTGAAGGGACCGCAGCTTTATTGAGAGCAGAAAGGAGAAGGCATGAAAATCGTGGATGGGGACAGTCACTTCATTGAACCGCTCGATATGTTTGCCCGCTATATCGAGCCGGCCTATCGGGAGCGCGCGATGCGAGCGGTGACCGACCCCATCTCCGGCACGCAGCACCTGCTCGTGGACGGCAAACCGATGCGACTGGGCAGCGAGGTCGAGGAGATGCTCAGTATCATTGTCGGCTATGGCCAGAAGGAAGACGGGCACGCGCTCAACGAGTTCAACCGCTCGCTGGCTGGAGGTGCGGACTGGCAGGACATGGACAAGCGGGTGCAGTTTTTGGATGCCGAAGGGATCGACTACCAGATTCTCTTTCCCACGTTGGGGCTGCTGTGGGAGGGAGAAGTGCGTGACCCCCAGCTCGCGGCCGCCCATTGTCAGGCCTACAACCGGTGGGCCTTTGAAGTCTGTACCGGGCAGCGCGACCGTCTCTTTCCGGCCGCCCATATCTCGTTACGCGATCCAGCCCTGGCGGTGCAGGAGATGCGGCGCGTGGCCACAGGCGGAGGCCGCTCGGTCATGGTCGGCTCGGCGCCGGTGCACGGGAAGAGTTTCGGGCATCCGGATTATGATAGCGTGTGGGCCACCGCGCAGGAGCTCAACTTGGCGGTCAGCATTCACCCGGCGGGGAATAAGGACTATATCGGCAGCGCCTGGTATCGGGATCGCACTCCGGGCTTCATGTTTCTTTCGATGAACGTCATCCAAGATCCCCGCATGGCGCTGAGCACGATGGTGTATGATGGGGTCTTTGAGCGGTTCCCCGCGCTGCGCGTGGCGACGGTGGAAGCGATGGGCAGCTGGGTGGGCGAATGGATTGAACGCTTTGAGTATCGCTATCAATACATGCGCCATACCTCCCAGATGAAGCGGCCGATTCGGGAGTATTTTGCCCGCAACATTTGGGTGAATGCCGATCCCAGCGAGAAACTGCTGCCGTTGATCGTGCAATTTGTCGGAGATGAGAAATTTTTTGTGGGGTCGGACTATCCCCATGCCGAAGGCTTTACGCACCCCGTCCAGACGATGCGCCAGCTCCTGGCGGCCTTACCGACGGCCTCAATCGAGAAGGTCTTGGGGGCCAATGCGTGTGCGTTTTATGGCCTCTAAGCGCAGCTACGGGGATCGCCGTCCAGCCAACTGCCAGGGCGGTAGAACGATACGGGAATAGAGGTGCCGCCGGGGCCGAGAGGAAACAAACGCAAAACCAGCAGGAGGAAATCCCATGGCAGGATGGTTAACCGGAAAAGTTGCTCTGGTGACCGGTGCGGGCTCGGGAATTGGTAGGGCCTCAGCACTGGCGTTTGCCAGAGAGGGGGCGAAGGTCGTCGTCGCAGACGTAGTGATTGAAGGCGGTGAAGAGACGGTCAGTCTGATTAAGAAAACTGGTGGTGAGGCTCTTTTTGTCAAAACCGATGTCGCAAAGGCCGCTGACGTTGAGGCATTGATCAACAGCGCTGTCGCCGCTTATGGACGACTGGATTGCGCGCATAATAATGCCGGCATCGCTGGGAAATCGCTCTCTGTCATCGAAGACACCGAAGAGAACTGGGACCGCATCTTGGCCATTAACCTCAAGGGCGTGTGGTTGTGCATGAGGTACGAAATCCCTCAGATGCTCAAGCAAGGTAGCGGCGCCATTGTCAACACTGCGTCTGATGCTGGACTGATCGGCGTGCGACGCGGTGGAGCGTATGTGGCGAGCAAACACGGAGTTGTTGGCCTGACGAAGACCGCGGCCTTAGAGTATGCCAAGGCTGGTATTCGTGTGAATGCCGTGTGTCCGGGACCGATCGACACGCCGATGCTCCAGCGCGGCGCCAGCCGCCGGCCGCAGATCATTGACAAGATGGTAGCCGCACAGCCGGGCGGCCGCTTAGGGAAACCTGAGGAAATTGCCGAAGCTGCGGTGTGGTTGTGTTCAGAGGCCGCATCTTTTGTTACTGGTCATGCGATGCCGGTGGATGGGGGCTATCTGGCGCAGTAATACTCCGAAACGCGGAATGCTGAACGCGGAATGATGAACGGAAAACAGGAGGAGAAACAGAACGTCCTGCTTATTCATCATTCATCATTCATCGTTCATCATTCATCGTTGCCGAACGAGGAGGGAGATCTATGGGCGAGCCTACGGTCGTGATCGAAAAAGATGTGCCGGTGTTGATGCGGGACGGGGTCGTGTTGCGGGCCGATGTGTTTCGCCCGGCAGCTCCTGGTCGATATCCGGTCATTCTGCAGCGGACTCCCTACAACAAGAATCT
>JACQEL010000933.1 GCA_016200595.1 Deltaproteobacteria bacterium | reverse complement strand
GGTCTCGCGGACACGTTGTGCAAACAACGGCCGCCGCGTGCCGGCCCACACGGTGGTCAGCGCTTCGAGCAACTGCGCGTTGTCGTAGAGCATCTTTTCGAAGTGCGGCACAAGCCACTGGGCATCCGTAGAATAGCGATGGAAACCCCCACCCACATGGTCGTACATGCCGCCCGCCGCCATTCTCTCCAGAGTGAGGGTAACCATGGCGAGCGACCGCTTGTCGTTCGTGCGCCGGTAGTGCCGCAGCAGCAGGCGGATCGGCAGACTGCTCGGGAATTTGGGTGCACCCTGTAGCCCTCCGTAGGTCGCGTCGAAGCGCTGGCGATAGGTGTCAACAACAGCCTGCAGCACTTGCACCTCGGATACACGCTCTCCTCCAGAACCAGGAGTGAGATTTGTTTGAATGATCTGAGCGAGTTCGGTAGCAGACTGAACGACCCGGTCGGGTTCCATCTCGTAGACCGCCTTGAGCTTCGTCAGCAAGGTGAGGAATCCGACCGGGCTTCCGCGCTCGCCGTCGCGGGCTGGGAAATACGTCCCGCCGTAGAAAGGCTTACGGTCCGGGGTGAGCCACACGGTCATAGGCCAGCCGCCACCGCCAGTCATGGCTTGGACAGCAGTCATATAGATGGCATCGATGTCTGGTCGCTCCTCACGGTCCACTTTGATCGCGATGTAATTTTCGTTCAGATATTGTGCGATCTCCTCATTCTCAAATGACTCTTCCTCCATCACATGGCACCAGTGGCAGGTGGAGTACCCCACGGAGAGGAGGACAGGACGTCTGAGCTTCCGGGCCGTTTCGAACGCTTCATCGCCCCACGGGTACCAGTTCACCGGGTTATGAGCATGCTGGAGGAGATAAGGACTGGATTCCAGGAAGAGGCGGTTCGTATACTGTGGTGACCTATCGGAGTTCAGGTGCCGGGTTCGCGGCTTATAGTCAGGGCTACGGGCTTCCCAAGCAGCCTTGAGGCGATTCACCAGCTGCGCGTCCAGCGGCGAGGCTCCGGGAAGCGGCACTCCGAAAAAGCCGCCGGCTTTGGTGTCAGAGATATCTCCCGTCGCAGGCTCTGCCGCCATGGCATTCAGGTCGAACGGTGCCTCTCTATTGCAAACAGGAATGCCAATCAGCAGCACCGCCAGCGCTAGGCCGATGGCAACAGGCGGATTGCGTAAAGTGACTCTGCCTAAACTCATAGTGATTATTCTGCAAGCGAACGAAAAAGATTCATAGGTCGCTCTCCCATTGCTGGCCTGTCTGTGACAATTCCGCTCCTCTCCACTGGTGGCGTTTCTCAGAACATCATTCCAGTTCTGCAGAACCCTAGTGACCGGGAAGCGAAAAGCCTACCCTTGCATAGGCTAGCACGGAGCACCACCCTCTTTCTCACTGACAGTGTAGGGGGGACAGAAGCGCAGATCTTCTGCCCGGGGTGCATTCGCCCATACAGCGAATAGCAAAGAAAAGCGGGGGCTTTCTGTAGTGACGTACCAGGCAACCTGGCTGGCTTTTTACCCTCCCTCGCAGCTCTCTGCTGTATCTCGCTGACACTTGCTACTCTTTGTCTGCGTTCCTTTCTACTAATCGTTGCATGCTGGGATCGAGCTCCACTCCTAATCCATCTGCCAAGCGGTCCATGAAGTTAAACGTACACGTGATCAGCACGATATCTACCACTTGCTCTTCGCTAAAACCGTACTGCTGGAGAAACTCGATATCCTCACGTTTGACTTTCGCGGGCTCGCGCGTGAGCTTGAGAGCAAAATCGATCATGGCTTTGTCTTGTGGCTCAAGGGGGGCATTGGCGGGGTCGGTTTTAAGATGTTTCACCAGGGCATGATTGCCACTCTCCATGCGCAGAAACTCTGCGTGGGAAGAGGTTCAATAATGGCAATGATTAAGGGCAGAGACTGCGGTGGCGATCATTTCCTCCCGCACCCGCCCAAGGGTGGAGGCGCCAAAGGTGATGCTCATGTTGAGGCGCCAGACGCCGTTGAGGGCCTCGGGCCGCAACCCCATACACTTCATGATGTTGGGTACCCGACCCCCGCTGAGGGGTTGCTTCATTAACTCGGCATAGACCTCGGCGAGTCGCCCGGTGGCTTCATTCTCGGCAAACGTTTTTACCCACGTCATGGTCACCTCCTTTTACTGGACTTCGTCTGTGGTCTTGTAGACAACTCTATCTTGCACGAAGAAGTTCCCACAAGAACCGTTCTTCTAAGAGCCAACGAGCAGGTGGGAACTTCTAGGCCTGGGGGCGAGTTTAGCAAGTGAGCACCATGAAGGTGAAGGGCCTCTTGCTCCTCGTCAGCCACGCCAAGAGTTCGGCATTATGGGTATTCACATTGGCCTCCTCGGGGGTCTCCTGCTTTTCTTTTGCAGCTTTCCTTCCGCAGCCGCGCATTCGAGACTCGCTGAGTCTGGGGGACCTATGAACAAAAGATTAAAGCTCCTAGGGCTTCTTGCTGCAGTAAGGACCCCCGTCTCTCACCCAAAGAGAAGGTAGTCGGAGTATCCATTGGCGAGCACCATAAGGCCTATCCGCTCAAGCTCCTGCGTGAACCCGAGGGACCAATAGAGGATCGGGTGGGCGAGACCACGGGGAAGATTGTGTACGACGCCGAGGCCGATAGTGCACGAGTGGTCGAAGCCCAAACCGGGAAAGCGCTGCCGGCGGTGGTGGTGTACTGGTTTGCCTTGGCCACCTTTCACCCGGACACCCCGGTTTACGGGATCACACCCCAAGCAAGTAAATAGAAGGAAGAGTGCACGACGAGGAGCAGAGCCATTGTCTAAGCAGCTGATGATTCTCCTGACCGAAGGTAACGCCACGCTCCGCGAGGTCGCTGCGCGATCCCTCATCCGCCAAGGGTATCACGTCCGCACAGCAAGTAATGGTGAAACTGCGCTTGCCATTCTAGCTATGGAAGAAGTTCACCTCCTCCTTCAGTCCCAAACCTGCCAAGCCGCAGACCGTTGCGACCGCTAGTCCGTTGGAACTTCTTCTTGTCTTGGACCATTCATTAGAGAGGGAAGGGAGGACGCATGACAGCGTCAACTCGTCAGACAGGATCGGTTGGCAGATTTCTCCACCACTGGTTTCGACGCGAGACAGTTACCCGTGCCCTCAAGGTGGCCAGCGTGGTGGGTCCGACTCTCACCGTGATCAATCATTACGACGTCCTCTTGAGTTTGGATTTCTCGCCGCGCTTGTTGACCAAGATCCTCTTGACCTTCCTGGTGCCCTATAGTGTCTCCTCCTTCTCCTCGGCGCGGGCATACATGGATAGCGAGAACAGATCCTCCAGTTTCAGTACACGAAACGAACCCCAACGAGCACGTTCCGGTCAAGTTTAGGATGCTTACCCGCGAGATTCTGGGAAAGGGGAAACTGGAGCGAAGTTTCCACCAGAAACCGCTCGCTCACAATCCATTGGAGACCGGGAGCAAGCAAGAAGCTGTTCCCGCCACTGTTGGGCACGCCTCTGTCCTTGAATTGGTCACGCTGGGCATGGACAAAGCTGAACTGGAGCAGGCTGATGGCCTCTTGGCTATGTGTTCGTGTTAGCCAGTAAAAGACGAAATACTCAACGTCCGTGTTCACAAAAAACCGATCACCGAAGGCGATGGTGTCATCCTCGGTGTTCAGCCGATAGCCGAGGTTCGCCAGCAGGTTGCAGCTGGCCTGACCATGCACGGCGGCATTGTCTGACCGCCGTGCACGATGAGGGGTGAGGTCGCTGCATCTCTTTGCCACAGCAGCAGCGGGGAGGCTGGTTGCCGCCCTTGCCAGGTGCAGCCCCTTTGGTCACCTCGATCTCACACCCACAGTCTAGCTCGGGACAGCGATAGCGTTCGCTTTCTGTAAAGCCATATCTTTGTCCTCCGTAGTCAGCCCCTCTGGATGCTGGCACGTTACAGTTCGGTGAGTTCCCCGGCTTTGATCGCCTGCACGAGCACGTTCCACTCGGCTGACGTCAGCTTCACGCGGTTTCCTTCCTCGCCGATGCGCACCTCCTGGTCCTCGATTTCGACCAGCGGGCAGGCATCACAGGCCGGACAGAGCGAGATAGTCTTTGTCATCGTTTCTCACCTCCTTTCTTGGTAGCAATGCGCTTTTCCTGTGGAGTCCCGTATGCCTCGATGCGGGGGCAAATGTGCCCCGCGTTGCCATTGTGCTTGGGGGCGCGGCGCCACCCGTTCAGCAAAGCGGTCAGGTCCGCCTTGAGCGCCCGGAGTTGAGCTATTTGGCGGTCGATCCGTTCGACATGCTCCAGGAGCATGTGCTGCACCGAGGAGCAGGGTAGCTGACCACTCTCGCGCAGGGCAAGAATTTGCCCAATCTCCTTGAGGGTGAGCCCCAAGCTCTTGGCCTTGGTAATAAAGGCCAGCCGCTGGACTGCGTCCTCGCCGTAGACTCGGTCCCCGTTCATCGTGCGGGCGGGCGCGGGAAGCAAGCCCAGAGCTTCGTAGTAGCGCAGCGTGCGGGGATTGAGCTCTAGCTCGGCAGCCAGTTCTCCAATAAACATCTCGGCCATAGCTATGACCTCCACAATATTAAGCTACACCTTCCAGTACAGGAGAAGGTCAAGAAGGAAGGTGGGAAAGCAAAGCAGACGGAAAAGACAGGAGGTTACGGCGGCCAGAGCATGAGGGTAGAAATGCGGCCAGATTCATTACTCCAGCGCATAGGCACCAAACTCATATGTGAGTCGGAACGTCTGGCCACAGCAGCTCATAATGTCCCCAGGCCTGGCATGCTCTGGCACCTCCAGCATCTGGTTACAGAGGGGACAGCTCACGCGCTGGACTTGCCGCAGAGTCAGCTCGCCTTCCCGGCGCACGAGCTCAAGGGTGAGGCCGGCACAGTTGGTGCAGTCGAAGCGATCCCCTTCTTTGAGGTCGCTGATGTCAACTTCTTCTCCACAGCCGGGACAGGTTAAGGATGGCATCACCTCTCTCCTACAACCCCAGCAGCCGTTGCAGCTTACCGCGGTCAAAACCTACAATCACTTCGTCTTCCACCGTGATGACGGGTGTGGCCAGCCGGCCGGCCAATTGCTTCAGCCGCTCTCGGGCCTCAGTATCCTCAGCGACGTTATAGTCAATAAACGGCACGCCCTTTTGCGAAAGAAACTCCTTCGCTGCCCGGCACGGGGCTCAGGTCGGGCTGGAATAGACCGCCACTCGTTTTTCCATCAGTGTCCTCCGGTTGCTAAGTCATCACATTCAGTGAGAGACCGAGTCTGTGCCTCAGTTCACCACGGTCGCGGAAAATCCCGCCCCTGCGATCGCCTTGACGAGGTCGGTGTCTTGCACCTGTTCTTCGGCCACCACCGTGGCCCGAGTGCGTCGGCCTCTTCTATACTGGACAAAGCAAACTGACGTTGAATGCCCTCTAACGTAGGTGAGCGACCCGTTTTGGCAAATGTCTCCAAGATGAACCGGTGCAGTGTACCTCCTCGCGGGATCATGCGGAAATGACCTCCTTTCTGTCTTCATTGGTCAGCCTCTCTAATGGCAAACTACAATCAGAAGATTTACTGCAAACTCTTTTTCTACGGGCCCATCGTGCCCGGGCAACGTATCAACCTTCGGCAGCGTTCTCGACCTGGATCTACACCATTGCGCGCAACCTGGTCCGAGACGCACTCGCTCAAGAGCGGGCGGAGAGGGCAAGGAGAGTGACAACGCGCACGTCACAGCAAGAGGGGAACGAAGAGCCCGTCCCGGTAGAAGAGCGCATCGCCGACACGCACACAGCTCCAGAGACCCTGCTGCATCGCAAGGAAATTACTGCCCGCCTCCAGCAGGCCCTGTTGTCTTTATCCCTGGAGCAGCGGGAGGTGATTTTGCTGAGCAAGTACGAAGGATTGTCCTTCCCAGAGATCGCCGCCATCTTGGGGTGTTCCGCGACTGCCGCCAAGGTACGGGCGTTCCGCGCGCTCAAGGCCTTACGGGTCGCGTTGGGAGATGTGAAAGACCTATGCTGACGTGCCATGAAATTCAGGAGCTGGTGCCGGAATATGTGTCGGGACGTCTCGCCTCGATCGAGGCTCAGGCGTTGAAGCTTCATCTGCAGGGATGCCAGAGCTGTGCAGCTGAAGTGGAGGAGCTGGCTCAGGTGTGGAACCTTCTGGAACGGTGGCCAGAGGAGGCGCCCTCGGAACGCACTGTTACCGCCATACGGCAGGCTGTGTTAGCTGATCTCGCTGCACCCCAGGACGGTACTCCTACCACAGAGGTGCTACCGGGACGGAAGCTAATGTGGGCGGTGGTGGATGGGCTCTTGTTCACGCTCGGGTCGGTGGTGGTGATGGCAGGGGTGGCGAGCTTTGAAGGATTTTCCGCGCCAGTCTTGTTGGCCAGTGGTGC
>JACQEL010000932.1 GCA_016200595.1 Deltaproteobacteria bacterium | reverse complement strand
GCCAGTGCGACCGGACAGCACGGGTAGCAAGCTGCCCGTGGCACCCGAAAATCCACATCTTGGTGTGTTTTCCCTATAGGCAACAAACTGCCCCCCTCGACCGCTGCCGCGTCGGTGCAGCAGGACCCCTACTCTTCACTTTAGGCAAGTCTGGCACTGTTACATATTTTGCTTCTTCGCCATTGATCGCGAGTCCGCATGCGTCTTTCTCGCCGACCGCCCAGCGGCGGCTGCTCCTTACGGGTTCTAGTCCCTAACGGGGCAGGCTCACTGATCTGATACCACCCAAGGCCAGACGGCACCTCGAGCACGATACTGTAGCCACCCGGCAGCAACTGAAAAGGCCGCTCAATGAGATTGCAATAATCAAATCGAGTGCTTCCTGGAGCGCGGAAACCCTCGAACCACTCGGGGCAAACAAAATCCGAGACTCTGACGCCATTGATTTGGTATCCCTGTTCGTCGAGTTCACATTGGTCGCAGAGCTCATATGCGTAAAAGGTCCCCGCGTTGCCTCGTGCCTGAGAAAATCCGTACAAATTCATGTCGGGATCGCCGAGCATCTCGATCAATTCGTGGCTGGCAGTAACGGTCCACTGGAGACCGACTCGTTGATCCGTGGCAGCGAACACCAAGCCCAGGGGCAGCCCCTCTGGCGTGAGTTCATGATATCCCAGTGCCCCGGCAACGTCAGAGTTGTCGGTCACCACGAGCCACCACAAGCCAGTCGTGGGGCGTTGGGCTTTCGGTACGAAGGTTAAATCCGCGTCGACGCCCCAGATGGGAGCAAAATCGCGACGAACTTGAGCTTGTAGCGTAGGGACCACGGCGCTCACGACCGCATCGCAAAGCACCGTACTCCGGTTCCACACCGCTACCTTGATGTTGGCCATACCTTATCCCCTTCTTTCGGTTCATTACAGAGAAGTGCGAAGTTACTTACGGCGTGGCACGTTCGCGTTATGCCTCACCTGCGGCGCAATACTTATGGCCTGCTGAGCATCGAGAGGTCAGGAATGATAGGTTAGTAGGGGTTAGAGTAATTATGTCGATTAGGTCAATCAGAGCTCTCTTTGAGGATCACCTTAATTTCTCCAAACTTCTGCTGATTTAGGCGATAGTGACTTCGTGCATCCTTTCCTTGGCGTTCCAGCACTAATCCCTGGGCGACCAGCTCAGCCAGCGCAGCTTTGACCTGAGCCAGCCGGCAGTTAATTTGTTGCTCTAACAACCACCATTCCACTATTCCCTCTAGCGTGTCTTGTATCTCGGGATACTCGGCAAGATACGCTAAGATCTCGTGAGCAAGTTGCGAGCTTGTAGGTGTTGACATCCAAGGTTTCACACACTGCGCTTCGCTTTTCACAACAGACAAAAGCAACAGCCGTGCCGTTCGCGTAAGTGCTTGTTTTCCTGTGAGCGGTGGGCGCTCAGGTAGGCTCTTTTTGTCCGGGCCCTGCCTGAAAAAGAAAGGAAAACTCTTTGGCCTGAGCGAGATAACGTTAGGACAAGTTTGTCCTAGTGAGAGGAGGCAATTGTCCAGGCTTTACGAAGCAGCGGCCCTGAAGCTGGCGGTAGTGATGAGAGGGAGATGAAACGCGCTTAGGCGAAACCCTCGTTATTCATCAGATCAGACAAGCATCAAAGAACTTCATAAACCCTTTTACACACTCAAGTTTACAAGACCGACGTGTTACAGAAGAGCAATTTGGTAGATGCGGAGGTCATTGCCAATCACCACGCCCACCTGTCGACTGTGGTCTGTACGGTCGGGTTGACCCAGAGGGCCGACCCAATACGTTTCGGTCCACGCCCCGCAATCCATGAGGACGAATACTTCCTGGTCTTTCGTATACTGGACCAGCCTCGCATGGTGCGTGTGGCCAATGACCATGAGTTTGATCCTCTTTTGGCGGGTCTTCACAAGTTCTTCGGCCAGATCGTAAGCCGGACCTATCAGTTCATGAGTTCGGAGGTCATCTTCGCTGTCATTCTCCTCACCCACCTTCTGATGCGGAGTCTTGACTCGGATGACATTGTCAGCCGCAGGCCCTGTCGAGTTTCTCGGATCGGTCAGTATTCGCTCTCCCAGCCGATAACTCTTGGCCCACCGATAACGACCGGAATTTTGATTCAGTTGATGAAGCCTCTCATTCTCGTTCTGAACTTCCTTATCGGAAAAGTTTCTTTTACCTGATACCGTCCCTGTCAAATAAACCACAGCTCGCTCCAGCCAATCGGGAACAAGCTTCTCAAGCCAGTCCAATACGTCGCCGTGCAAAATTGCTACCTGATCATCATTAGAGAAATACGCCCTTTGCCAATTATTGTACTCACTCTGATCCATTATGGAGAAATCATGATTGCCGCGCATAAAATACACTGGCACTCGAGGATCCTTGAAGGAAGCCTGTAGGTTGCCATAGAGGAGATCCCAGACGGCAGAATTCGTAGCCAGGATCCCACTGGGATTGTTACTAAAAGGATCCTCGCGCCAGAGGTCGACAAAATCACCGATCTGGTAAACCTCCATGTAATAGGCGTCTAGTAGTTGCTTTGCAAAGGAGCTGAGGGCGCGTAGGAATCCGACCATCGTACCTTTTCGTGCAAGATCGCTGTGGAACCCGTAAGCAGGAAACCGTGCCTGGCCAGTTTCCGAAAGCATGTGAAGATCCGGAATGAAAATGCGGATACTTCTGTCTTCTTGCATACCCAGGGCCGGATCGAATAGCCGAGCGATAAGGTCGGCACGCACTTTATTTTCTTTTAGTGTATTGAGAAGTTTCTTATAAGCACTATCACTATCCGTCATAGTGAAATTCCTCTCACGCAACCGTCCAGGCTAAGACTATTCTCTGTCACAGAACACACTCAAGCGACGTATGGTTGCTCTCTCACTGTCCTTGGTATAAAGCCCATTTTCATTCGTGGAGTACAGAACTATCCAGCAATCATGAATCCTATACGCGATGCGACCCGGTGGTGAATCAGCTTTTTCCTCTTCGGCATCCACAACCAAGTCTTTCTCCTCCACAAAATTCAGGTCTTCGACGTCCTTGCGAAACACGACATATTTCCGATGGTTCGGGTCCGCCAAGAGCTCAAAAAATTTTCGGAAATCACTCATCTCTTGGTCGCTTCTCCTCGGCTTGAGAACGTTCAGGTTTTCGCAATGGGCGCGGTGCTGTACCGCACACATGGCCCACTCCATCCAGGGTGAAGAGTCCAGTTCTACCCTTTGCACTAGTTGTTTTTCAGGCACTGCAAGAGGCGTCTCTTTGGGTCGTATAAAGGCACAACCTCCCGCCAAGAAACCCACAGCAATCACAGTGCTGGAAAAGGCAACGGCCGACATTTGTCCAGTCCCGAGTGCTGGGAACCGACGCGAGAAGCGGACAAGGAAGCGAAAGCTGAAGCAACTCATACTCTTTCTTCTCTCACTCGAGCAAAACGAAGTCGCGGAACAACCTACGATTGAGGTTATAACACCGTAAAAAGCATTGGCTGAAGCGGAAACTCACGCAATAGTGTCTGTCCCGGTGCTGGATCTTCCGTCAAGGTCACTTCTACAGCAAATCTTCCGGGCTTTAGTCCTCTCGGGACCTCGACACGCACGCTGGTTTCCTGCCATGAGAGTATTCTCGCCATTGCCGAGCCGAACCGTACATATCCGGTCGCTTCCCCGAACCCACTGCCGGAGATCGTCACGATGTCACCTGGCTTGGCCTCCGGTGGCGTAATCCCGGAGACTCTCGCCTGGGTCTCTCCGAGTGCTTTCTTGGTCAGGTATGCACCTTGACCAATACCGAAAAAGCTCACGAGAGTACTATCGACATCAGGCAACTGGACCGCAACCGACAAGGAAAGAGTCTTGAGAAAGGCAACCATCTGAAGTACATACACACCTGCAGCCAGGAGGGCCCAGGCAAACATCTGGAAATCTCCTAAGTCAAATTGTCCCCGGTCATTAGCAAAGAGATCTACTGGAGATGCGGCATTAGCAGTAGGCTTGGGCAAGCCTGATGCGACTCTGTTCACAGTTACTAACTTGGCACCCGCAAAAGTTCCCGCGCTAATCCCTGAGAGGATCAGGAGATTC
>JACQEL010000931.1 GCA_016200595.1 Deltaproteobacteria bacterium | reverse complement strand
TACCATCTGACTATCACCCTACGTAAACAGCGCGCTAACACCAAGATGATTGAGGGAGTAAGAGCCGATATCATTCCCGAGGCAGACCAGCGCATGCAGAACTTTCGTCGCGTGCAGGTGCGCGATGGCAAAAAAATCTGGGAAATTGCGGCTCGCCAAGCCCGCTATTTTGAAGCCAACGGCGAAGTGGTAGTAGAAGCACCCGAAGTGTCCTTCTACCTGAGCGATGGCCAAGTGGTCGCGCTCCGTTGTGGAGAAGGGCGTCTCCATATGGGGAAAGACGAGAAGACAGTGATGCAGATGGAATTAAAGACTGATCTGCAGATGCAGATCGGCGATTTGTCGTTCCGTACCCAAGAGGCAGTGTACGACAGCGAACACGACACCATTTCCTCGCTGGGCGCTGTACAAATTACTGGCCGCGGTCTTGTGGTTGAGGGACAAGGTTATCGCGTCGATATGGCTGATAGGAGGTTGCTGTTAAATGCCGATGTCCATACGACTCTTACCAAGGAAGAAGGATAATGAGTAGATGGTCGAGCCTGGGGGCTGCAGTTCTGTTCCTCGTTTTGTCCTTGCCGACTTCAGGATGGCCGGCTGCCAGCGAAGGGAAAGCCGCCGCTGGACAGCAGGCGACTACCGGCTCGGGCACAAGTCTGATGGACTCGCTGTCCTTCACTTCACGGAAAGAGCCGATCCATATTCGTTCTCGTGAGTTGGAATTCTTCTATAATGACAAGCGTATCGTCTATCGTGGGGATGTCGTAGCAATCCAGGGGGAAACAACACTTAAAAGTGATACGATGACTGTCATTTACCAGGAGCCGACACCAGAGAAGGATCCGGCACAACCCGAGCCACAGAATCCAGCCCCTACGAAGGGGGCTGCGCAACCCAAGTCAGCCAATGCCGCCCCCACGAAGGGGACTGGGCAACTCAAGCCACAGGACACCTCCTCGCAACAACAGCTCAAAGAAATCGTGGCCGAAGGGAATGTGGACATCACCAGCGGCGATCGTCATGCGACTGCCAAGAAAGCTGTCTTCACTCAAGCGACCCGTACGGTAGTCTTGAGTGGGAATGCTATATTGCAGGAAGGCGAAAATCGGGTAAACGGAGAAAAGGTGACCGTGTATCTTGACGAGAAACGCACCCTCGTTGATGGAGGGGGGAAAAAGCAAGTCGAGATGTGGGTAATGCCGAAGCAGCAGGAAGAGGGAAAAAAAGGAGAGAAAACTCCGTGAGCGACAGACCGGTGTTACGCGGGGAAGGCTTGTGTAAGGCATACGGGAAACGTCCAGTGCTGCGGAATGTAACAGTAGAAGTTGCTGGCGGAGAAGTCGTAGGGCTCCTGGGCCCCAACGGCGCAGGCAAAACCACGACGTTCTCTATTATTGTCGGCATCATTCGTCCAGACCAAGGGAAAGTCACCTTCAACGCTGAAGAGCTGACGAACCTGCCGATGTACCAGCGGGCGCGGAAGGGCGTGACCTATTTGCCGCAAGAGCCCTCGGTCTTTCGCAAGCTCACCGTTGAAGAAAATCTTTTGGCCATCTTAGAGACCTTGCCCGTCCCTGCGTCCGAGCGCCAGGAACGGAAAGAGCGGCTGCTGGCTGATCTGCACATCAGTCATCTGGCTAAGAACCGAGCGGACTCGCTCTCTGGCGGTGAACGGCGCCGGGTGGAGATCTCACGTGCGTTGGTCATGTCCCCAGCGTTTATGCTCCTGGACGAGCCGTTTGCGGGGATTGACCCCTTGTCCGTCGTCGATATCCAGGACATTATTTTAGAACTGCGTGGGCGTGGTATTGGCGTACTGGTGACGGATCACAACGTGCGGGAAACGCTCAGTATCTGTGATCGTGCCTACATTCTCAGCGACGGCAGTGTCTTCGAAGAAGGCACGCCCGGAGAACTCACGGCCAGCTCCCGCGCCCGGCAAGTCTACCTGGGCGAACGATTTCGTCTGTGAAGTAAAAGCGAAGTGTCATGGCTTTAGAGGCAAAACTCACCCAACGACAGGTCCAGAGACTTGGGCTCGTCATCACGCCGCAACTGCGTCAGGCGATTAAGATTCTGCAGCTTCCCCGTGATGAATTGGATGCGCTCCTGCATGAGGAGATCGACCAGAATCCGTTACTGGCAGTGGAGGCGGGGGAGGAAGTTGTCCCAACGCCTGAGGAAGCCCCTCCGGCCAGCGAAGAACCCCCGGCGGCTGCTCCTGCCGAAGAGATTGATTGGCGTGCCTATCTAGAGAATTACCACGAGGACCTGCCGGCGCTGCCCCCTACGGGCACGGATGAAGATGATGACGAGCGCCTCAATCTGGTAGAAAACCAACCGAACCGGACCGAGTCGCTCGCCGACCATCTGGCGGAGCAGTTGCGCTTTAATAATCTGACCGCGGAAGAAGAACAGATCGCCTCGCTGATTATTGGCAACTTGAATGCTGACGGCTACCTGCAGGACTCCATTGAGGATATTGCGGCGGGCGCTGGCGTTCCCGTCGAGTTGGCCACTCGGGTCCTGGAAAGCATTCAGGCGTGCGATCCTCCAGGCGTCGCTGCCCGCGACGTGCGCGAGTGCCTCCTCTTACAACTGCGGACTCAGGGACTTGACGATCCCGCCACGCCAGACCCAGCTCTGTCACTGGCTGGGACGATTGTGCGGGATCATCTCTCAGCACTAGAAGGGCGGCGCTTCGAGCGCCTCGCCAAGGATCTGGGAGTAACGGTAGAAGAGGTGGCCCAGGCCGTCAAAATTATCACCTCGCTCGACCCCAAACCGGGACGTAACTTTGATGACGGGGAGATCCACTATGTCGAACCGGACGTATATATTCATAAGATCGGCGATGACTATGTGGTGACCCTCAATGAAGATGGACTGCCACGGCTGAAGATCAGCGCCTCTTACCGCCGACTGCTGGCTGAGGAAGGCGCCGCCAAAGAGTATGTCCAGGAAAAGCTCCGGGCCGCAACGTGGTTGATCAAGAGTATCCATCAGCGGCAACGAACGTTGCTGCTGGTAGCCGAGAGTATTGTCAAGTTCCAGCGTGACTTCCTCACGCATGGCGTCTTACAGATGCGCCCCTTAGTCCTCCGCGACGTAGCTGAGGACGTCGGGCTGCATGAATCCACGGTCAGCCGGGCTATCGCCAATAAATACGTCTCCACCCCGCGCGGGATCCATGCCCTCAAGAAGTTCTTCACCACCGGCCTCAAAGGACCGCAGGGGCAAGACGTCGCGGCTGAGAGTGTCAAGGAACGTATCCGTGAGCTAATCAATAACGAAGACCCGGCTCGAGCGCTGAGCGATGAGGAAATCGCTCAACTGTTGTCGAGTGACAATGTGAGCATCGCGCGCCGTACGGTCGCAAAATATCGGGAAAGCATGAACATCCTCCCCTCCGCGAAGCGCAGGCATAGTCATTAGTGTAGTCAAACGCAGCGGGGAAGCTGGTTGGGGAAAGGACACACCCCATGCGTGTGGTTGATATCCTGACAGAAGAACTCATTGTTCCGCAGTTGCGCAGTACCACCAAAGCCGCAGTGCTCCGCGAACTCGCGGAACATCTGACGGCGCACTATCCGCAGATTCAGGTGGAACGCCTGGTGACCGTCCTGCTCGATCGCGAGCGTCTGGGTACGACGGCCATTGGTGAAGGGATTGCCATTCCTCACGGGAAGCTGCCGGGGCTCAAAGGAGTGGTCGCGGTGTTTGGTCGGAGTTTAACCGGCATTGACTGCCATTCGCTTGACGGCACCCCGACCAAACTCTTTTTTCTCCTGGTGGCGCCAGAGGAGTCTGCCGGCATTCATCTCAAAGCCTTGGCGCGGGTATCGCGCTTGCTGAAGGATAAAGCCTTTCGCGAACGGCTGCTGCAAGGTCCGAAACAGGCTGCTGACCTATATCGGGCGATCTGTGAAGAGGATGCCAAACTCTGAGCCCATGCCACCAGCAACCCCGCAGAAGATCATGCGGGTGCTGATCGTTACTGGTCTTTCCGGCTCCGGCAAGAGCACGGCTATCCATGTGCTCGAAGATCTCGGGTTTTACTGTATCGATAACCTCCCCGTCACGTTAATCCCCCGCTTCCTCGAACTGTGTGCAAACAGTGAAGAACACGTGACCCGAGTGGCCCTGGGCATCGATTTGCGCGAGCGGGTCTCTTTACGTGAGTACCCAGCGGTGTTAGCCGACCTGCGCGCACACGGCCAGCGGGTGGAGATTTTGTACCTGGAGGCGGCGGACGAAGTCTTGGTGCGCCGTTTCAGCGAGACCCGTCGTCCCCATCCGTCCGCCGGCGGTGGAGGGATCTTGCAAGGCATTCGCTCAGAACGCGAGCGGCTCGCAGGGTTGCGCGAATTGGCCGATCAGGTGATCGACACCTCGGCCTATACCGTGCACGAACTGCGCGAGCACTTGCAGCGACGGCTGGCGAGTACTCCTCCTGAGGCCAGCCTGCTCGTCACGGTGGAATCCTTCGGCTACAAGTATGGCGTCCCGACCGACGCGGACGTGATGTTCGATGTCCGTTTTTTACCCAACCCCTTTTTCATCGAAGAGCTACGAGCAAAAACTGGCATCGATGCTGAGGTTGCCACGTTCGTGCTACAGCGACCTGAGACCGAGCGCTTTCTCGCTCAAGTCAGTGATTTACTCGAATCGACTCTCCCGCTGTATGTGCGCGAAGGGAAGAGTTATCTGACCTTGGCGATTGGTTGCACCGGCGGTCGGCACCGTTCGGTGGTTATGGCGGAGGAATTAGCCAGACGTTTCACTGCCTGGGGGTACCGAGTCCAGGTACGACATCGCGACCTCCAGCGCTGAGCGGAATCTCCTTCGTTATGGCAGATCCTCCACACGTGCAGACCCAGCTCACTCTCACCAACAAGCTTGGTCTGCACGCGCGCGCGGCTGCGGTTTTCGTGCGCGCGCTCACTGGTCTGAATGCGCAAGTCACAGTCAGTTGGGAAGGTCGCAGTGTCAATGGTCGCAGCGTGCTCGAACTCATGACCCTCGGTGCGCCGCTGGGGAGTATTCTTGAGATCCGGGTGAGTGGTGCGGATGCCGAAGCGGCCCTGGCTGCACTGACGACAGTCGTGGAGAATCGGTTTTATGAGGAGTGAGGGTGGAGGAACACTGGTAATTCTGCCCGGCAGGTTTTCGTTTGACGAAGCCTGATGTCCCTAAGATGGTATTAATCCCACAATCATACTTTCTGACCTTTTGTCGCTTCTGTCAAAGTAGGAACAGTCCCGTTCTCTTATTTTCTTAAGTGGTGTAGCCCACCTTCTTTCTGAATTCTATATTCGTGAGGAAGATTTTATTTCTGGCTGCCCTATAACTCTTCGGCCTATGAAATGGGAGAGGCATCACAAGGGCCAGTCCCCCACGCAGTAAAGATCAGCTTGCGCAAAGCCCGCCTAGCGCATTGCTGAGCCCACTTGCTTAACCTGGGGGAATGAGGAGAGGCTGAGAGGGGGAAACGCAACCCGCGCTCACAGGCGCTGAAGAAAAAGGGCGGGGCGATAAAAAATTCGGGGCATCCGAACGGACGACTTTATCCCACCACCTCACGGCAAAAACTGTACTTCCGCCTTTTATTTATCACCATTTGTTTATCTACCCCCCCCCTTTTTTGGCCCTCTGCTAGCTTTGCGCAGACTCTCTCTTTTAGCTCCGCCCAGAATTTTCCCGCGTTGAATTTTCCCCTTTCCCTCGCGGTTGGGGATCTTAATAAGGACGGAAAGCTGGATCTTGCAGTTGCACTTCAGAAGAGCACCAAAGTTTCTGTCCTCTTGGGCGATGGAAACGGCTCTTTCGGAACCCCCAAAGACTTTTCTCTAGCATCTGGTCCCAGTGGATCAGGGACCATTACAGCAACCAGGGATTTCAATGGAGATGGCAACGTCGATATGGCAATAGCGGATGGAGCTAACGCTGTTGTCCTTTTAGGGGATGGAAACGGCTCTTTCGGGTCTCCCCTGAGCTTCCCTGCAGGATCTAGTCCGGTGGCGGTGGCAACCGAGGATTTCAATAGGGACAACAAGCCAGACCTCGCGGTGGCGAACTCAGTGAGCAAAAACATCTCCATTCTGCTGAACTCCGTGACCTTTTCACCGCCGCAGCCAATGGGGGTAAGCGCCAGAGTTGGGGATCAACAGATCTATCTGAGTTGGAATCCAATACCTCAACCCATTAATTTCATACACGTTAGCGTAAAAGAGGGAATTCCAGCGCCCGGCGGTGGTGATTGTCAGAATCTCATAGGCGAGGTTGATCACGACGAATTTAGCTTTGGCCCACAAGACGGTGTGAATCCGAGTCGCGTGGTCATCGCTCAGCTTCCAGATGGTGGTTCGGTATTCAACGGCCGGTGCTATTTGCTTACTGTGGCAACGAAGATTGGGGGAGTGAAGAGTGCGGAGTCAGACCCTCCCGTCATGGCCGTACCCGGCACCTTCGCGAACCCACCAAGACCGGCATCGCCGATTCTTTTCCTGCACGGCTTCCTCGGAGACAGTAAAGGCACATGGGGTAAGACCTTAGACTTCCTCCATGGTACACTGAACTGGAGGTTTGGAGGGCGACTTTTCCATAGGGGATCAAACTCTACTACGTGTCTTGACCGTGACGGAGATGGGTTAGTATCTGTGTTTTACGGAGTCGATTGCATCGATCCGCTCGTTGGAGGTGACCCACCTGATGACGCCTCTCTAGACGCAACAGGCGACTTTTTCGTCGTGGATTTCGGAAACAATCTTGCGAACTATGATGGCCTTCCTAAGGATCAGGACGGCGTCTGGCACCAAGGCCTCGAAGTGAAGACGTTCATCGATACCCTCGTCGAACAGAGGGTACGGCTACCGCTCACGCTCGTAGGCCACAGCATGGGTGGTTTAGCCGCTCGCTCAGCTCTCGTGCAGCAACCAGGAGTGGTTCAGAACGTTGCTGCGCTGATCACATACGGCACCCCTCATCGTGGAGTCGCTGGGGCAGATCTTCTGAATTGGCTTCAATACATCCCTGATCCTTTCGTTGGACTTGCTGGGATTTTTGGTCTAATTCCTCCTGAGCTAGGGACGACCTTTCCCGAGGTCCGCTTGAACGTAGAAAAGAGCGGCGGGTACGGAGATGTGGAATTTGGATGTGCCAGTGGTCAGCTCGTCCTACCTAAGTTCCTCGATACTCTCGAAAACCAGTCGCTGCCAGAGCCTCTCAGACCAGAACCACTGAGATACGTCTCCATTATTGGCCAGAAGCCCCTCCCCACAGAGGGAGATAGGCCTTTGGACTGTCACTCCAACAAGTGGGATGGTCTTGTACCGGTCTCCAGCGCCAGCATGAGGAAGAATCTGCATCCGCCAACACATCACCGAGGCATCGTTACTAACGACGGGCACCTTGGCGAAGGCAACGACTTTCCCGCAATCCTCTGCGCTCTTGATCCTCATTGCGTTGTGTTTACGGTGCACTCGCCGGTAGACGTTGAGGTCATGGCTCCTGATGGGCGGATGATGGCGCAGCAGGTAGCAGAAATCCCTGGCGCTTCGTATATGGAAGTGGAAGACAAAAACGGGGATCCAATGACGACAGTTCTTATCCCCTTTGCGCTCCCTGGGAACTATGAAGTTCATGTCGATCCTAAGCCTGATGTCCTACCAACTGACACCTATACCCTCGACATGACCCACGACGAAACGACTGAGGTCCTGGCGCAGGATGTACAAATTCAAAATATCCCTCCCCAAGGTTATACGGCTCCTGTCCCACCTCCGCCGAACGAAGCTCCTATCTCTTATTCCGGGCAGGATCAGACCAGGTGCGTGGGGAGCCCGGTCACGCTGAATGGCGCTGATAGCTTCGATCCTGACAACAGTCCCCAGCCCCTGCAATTTGCCTGGACACAGATGTCAGGGCCAGCCGTCGCGCTGACAGGTGCAACCACTCCTACGCCGTCATTCACTCCCAGTGTGGCAGGCAGTTATACGTTCGAGCTGATCGTCAACGACGGGCAGTTAGACAGTGCCCTGGATACTGTAAGCGTGACCGTTCTCGCTGATGCCATCTCCCTTTTCGCTCCCAACGGCAGCGAGATCTGGCCCATTGGTAGCATGCAGACCATCCACTGGATCTCTTGTGTCAGTGGCAACGTCCAGATCCAAATCTCCCGCAACGGCGGTACGACGTGGACAACCTTTGTTGCCGACACGCCCAATGACAGTGTCCAGGCATGGAAGGCGAAAGGGAAGGTTACAGCCAAAGCACGCATCCGAGTTCTGAGCGTCGATGACCCTGCCATCAACGATAGTAGTGACAGCAACTTCACCATCACCGGCCTGACCGTGTTGAGTCCCAACAACGGAGAAATCTGGCCTATAGGCAGTACCCAGACGATTCGCTGGAAATCGGTTGGTATGCATGGCAAGGTTAATATCCAGCTCTCGCGCACAGGTGGGCCACCTTGGACGACTATCCTCCCGAACACGGCTAATGACCGTCAGGAAGCCTGGACAGTGACGGGGCCAGCGACCGCGCAGGCAAAGATTCGGGTGCGGAGTGTCAGCCATCCGGCTATCAAAGATCCCAGCAATAAGCCTTTTACGATTCAGTAGGCTGCGTTCGGCAAAGGTCTGATACGGATTCGTTTTTCATGTGAGTCATTACCTATGCTGTTGGTCACCCTTCGACAGGCACATAGTGCGAGCCTGAACCATGCTTTATAATGTCAGCGCAAAGAGCCTTACGGAGGTGAGAAGGATGAGCACGCACCGTGTCGAGGCAACATTGACTCAGGATGGCACCCTGACCCTTAGCCATTTACCGTTCCACGCGGGCGATGCCGTAGAAGTCATCATAGTGGCACGGCCCACAAAGTCCACCTCAGCCGTGGAGAAAGAAAAATTATCACGGACAGGACAAACTTCTGAGCGTTCCCGAAAAAAGCTCGCGCCTTTTACTGTGAAGGGCTCCTTAAAGTTGTGTGGTTCCCCGGAGGAACTGGAAGAGGCACTACGACGTATCCGCCGCAGGTGGGCCGAGGCTACCCAGCGGTCGTCTACCGAATTGGCCCGTGAGTTGGCACGCACATGATCTATGTGACCGATACTCACCCTTTTGTCTTCTATGCCTTGGGAATAATCAAGAAACTCGGAAGAAATGCGCGAAGGGTGTTCACTCGGGCAGAGAGGCGCCAGGACACGATCTATATTCCCAGCGTCTGTTTTTTTGAACTCACCTTGCTTATTGAAGGAGGTCAGGTACGCTCACCCGTACCGTTCTCGGAATGGAAAGAGCGGATGGCAGAGACGGGAGCATTCCTGGTTGAGCCGCTGACGTGGGAGGATATCGTGGAAGCGTATGGGTTGCTCGCGCTAGTAGATCCGTTTGACCACCTGATTGTCGGGACTGCAAAGCGTCTGCATTGTCCCTTGATTACTTGTGATAGTCAAATTACCGATTCGCGTCTGGTCGTGACCGTCTGGTAAGATGAGCGTGATTCTAGGACGCGGCCGAGTGCAAACTACAAGATGGAATATTGTCCTCTCGGGCGATCCTGTCTCTCAATCCCCAGATTTCGTTGCGCTGCATCTGGGCTACGACGTTCCCTGAGCAACAGCTTTCGTTTGGCAAAGCCTAAATATCCGAGATGGTATTAATCCCACTATAATACTTTCTTATCTTTTGTTGATTCGGTCAAAATGGGAATAATCCCGTTCTCTTATTTTCTTAAGGGGAGGAAAGAATATGGCTAGTCACGGCAAACCGCCCTTCCGGGCAGACCACGTTGGCAGCCTGCTACGTCCGAAGAACTTACTAGAGGCGCGCGAGAAAATGAAAAAAGGCGAGCTGCCCGCAGATGCGCTCAAAGCCATGGAGGACGAAGCGATCCGCGCGGTCGCCAAGCTGCAGGAGGAGGTCGGCCTCCAGAGCGTTACCGACGGTGACTTTCGTCGCGACCATTGGTGGGTGGACTTTATCGAGAGGATCGAGGGCGTCGCGATCGAGGGCGGCCTGCCGATAAAATTTCACAATGCCGCGGGCGAGGTCGAATATGCGCCGCCCAAGGCGGTAGTCAAAAGCAAGCTTGGCCGTCCTCGTGGCATCACCACGGCTAGCTTCGCGTTCCTCAAATCAGCCACCAGCCGGACGGCAAAAATATGCATCCCCTCGCCAACCATCGTGCATTTCCGCGGCGGGCGCGGTGCCATAGATAAAGGGGCCTATCCAGAGCTGGACGCCTTCTTCGCCGACCTCGCGCGGGTGTACAACGACGAGTTCCAAGATCTTAAGCGTCTCGGTTGTACCTACCTGCAGATTGACGACACTAACCTGGCGTTCCTTTGCGATCCGGTGCTGCGAGAAAATACCCTCAAGATCGGTGAGGACCCGGACAAGCTACCAGGGATTTATGCCGGGCTCATCAATCAAGCGATCGCCGGCCTCAAGCCGGAGATGACAGTGTGCATGCATCTGTGTCGCGGCAATTATCAAAGCTCGTGGGTGGCCGAAGGGGGCTACGAACCGGTGGCTGAAGTGCTCTTCAATGCGTTTGACGTGGACGGTTTCTTTCTGGAGTACGACAGCCCTCGGGCGGGTGACTTCGCGCCGCTGCGCTTCGTGCCCAAGGGCAAAAAGATTGTGCTGGGACTGGTTACGACCAAGACGCCGCAGCTAGAGAACCCGGACGATCTGAAGCGCCGGATCGACGAAGCCAGTAAATACGTGCCAGTGGAGAACCTGTGTCTGAGCCCACAATGCGGGTTCGCCAGCGAAATGTATGGTAACAAAATCACTCTTGACGACGAGAAGGCGAAATTGGGTCTCGTCGTCAAGGTGGCTGAAGATGTCTGGGGAGCGGCCTAGTACTTCGTCAAGCCCCAAAAAAGTTGACGCCCTCGGTCCCAGGTGTGGCGGAGCCACGATCACATGGCGTACCCAGGCGGAGCCTGGGTACGCGTAAAGAAGGACTTGCAAGAGGTGAAGACGCTGCTAAACAGTCCAGTAGTTTGTCACGTTAATTATGATGGATGTCATTCTGAGGAGCCCTTCGGCTACGCTCAGGATAAACTCCGTGACGAAGAATCTCACTATCAGTCTGTCGTTTCATGAGATTCTTCGCCTCCGCTGCGCTACGGCTCAGAATGACAACCCCTCAGCCGAGAAAAAGGAGACACATGACCATGCAAGGGAGTACGGAACGCATTCTGACCACTCACTGCGGCAGCTTGGCACGCCCCAAGGACCTGCTCGACCTGATGCAGGCGAAAGTCCGCGGCGAGCCTTACGACCCCGAAGCCTACGCTAGGCGGGTGCAGCGCGCCGTCACTGAAACGGTCCGCCAGCAGGTCGAGAGCGGCATCGATATTCCGACCGACGGTGAGCAAGGTAAGTCGAGTTTCTTTATCTACGCGCACGAGCGGCTGAGCGGTTTTACCCCGAGGCCGGGGGCGAGCATGACTCTCTTTGCCGCGGAAGTGGCGGCCTTCCCGGAATACTACAAGCAGTACTTCAGCCAAGCCATGCTCGGGGGTTCAATCGCCCCGATCGTCCCGTTGGCGTGTACCGGGCCGGTCAGCTATCAGGGACACGAGGCCGTGCGCCGAGACATTGACAACCTCAAAGCCGCCCTTGAGGGGTTGAAGCCCGCTGCCGTCTTCCTGCCCGCTGTGGCGCCCAGTGGCGTGGGCAGCAACGAGTACTATCGCACCGAAGAAGACTATTTGTACGCGGTAGCCGAGGGCATGCACACGGAGTACCAAGCGATCGTCGATGCCGGCTTTCTCCTACAGATCGACGACCCTTTCCTCACCGATGTCTACAGTGATCCATCCCTGAGCGCCGTTGAGAAACGAAAGAAAGCCGAGTTGTATGTGGCCGCACTCAACCACGGCCTACGGGGGATCCCAGCGGAGAAGGTGCGCTTCCACACCTGTTACGGGATCAATGAAGGACCGCGGGTGCACGACGCGGCGCTGAAAGACATCGTCGAGGTAATGTTGAAAGTGAATGCCGGCGCTTACTCCTTTGAGGCCGCCAACGCGCGTCATGAGCATGAGTACCACGTCTGGGAGAACGTGAAGCTGCCCGCAGGTAAAGCCCTCATCCCCGGGGTGATCACGCACGCGAGTAATATCGTCGAACACCCTGAGCTGATTGCCGAGCGCATCATCCGCTATGCCAAACTGGTGGGTCGGGAGAACGTGATTGCTGGGGGCGACTGCGGCTTCTCCTCTCAGGCCACCTATCAGCCGGAGGTGCATCCGACCGTGGTCTGGGCCAAATTTCAGGCGATGGCGGAGGGCGCACGGCTGGCCACGGCGCAGCTCTGGCGGTGAGTGGCTGCCGTTTTTTCGCGGCTGGTATAGGCACGCTTCTTCGCGTGCAGCGACAGCAATGAGAGCACTCGCCCGGCTTGTCGGGACAACGGAAACCTGTAACTGTTGAGAATCTCCCACCCCTTGACGCTGTAGGTGGGATTCTATTATATGCGCCCTGCTGCCCCCGCATGGGGGCAGTTGCGTGCTAAGGAGATGTGACGATGGCGGCAAAAGATTTTCTGTTTACCTCGGAGTCGGTATCCGAGGGCCATCCAGACAAGATGTGTGACC
>JACQEL010000002.1 GCA_016200595.1 Deltaproteobacteria bacterium | reverse complement strand
GGCCAGGTGCGTCGGCGCTTAATTGAACTCTGCCGTCCACGAATTTCTCGCGATAAGCCTTGCCCCGTTAGTGAACAGGAATTCGCTAACGCCGCGTGATCCCACTGATTCTCTCACTTCGCAAACCGGAAACTACAGTTTCTTAGGTAATCTCACTCTTCCGTAGGTGTCAGCTGCACTTGCATTTCTTTGCCCTCACGCTGCACCCGCAAGGTGACCGCTTGTCCTTTGCCACCACTCAGCTTGTTGCGCAGATCGACGATATTCTCAATAGACTCCCCTTCCACGGCAACAATAACATCGCCACGCTGCAGAGCGTTTGTGCCGTTCTCCGGGCCAATGTCTGCCACCAGGACTCCTTTGGTCCCTGGGAGATTGAAGTAGTGAGCCAGGTCCGCCGTCAGGTCCTGTACGGTGATGCCGGAAATCTTCGCGCTTGTTTGCTCAGCATGCCCGCCTGGGGCTCCAAGAGGAAGAGCAGTATCAAATAATTCTTTGGCGACAAAGATGGGGCGATGAAAACGCAGCGCCAAAGCGATGGCATCACTGGGGCGGCTATCCACTTCGAGGGGCTTCCCCGCAGAGGTCAGATGAATATGGGCATAGTAGGTACTCCCCTTCAGTTCGTTCACCACGACCTTGTCAAACGTCACTCCTATCTGTTCGAGAATAGTCTTCATCAGGTCATGGGTCATCGGTCGTGGAGGAGGAGTGCCTTGGAGTTCAAGGGCAATCGCCTGGGCTTCAAAGAGACCGACCCAGATGGGCATCGCCTTTTTCTTCTCCGCATCTTGGAGGATGACGACCGGGGAGTTGGAAAATTGATCGAAGCGGATGTCCCGGACTTCAACCTGTACCAGGTCTTCTGCCTTGAGCGTGCCCTGTCATGGGGCCTCCTTTATGTCTGCTAGTTGCAAGGTCGGTGCGCACTCCTGATATTTTTCGCGGTGAGCGCTTGTCTCCTTCGCTGCTCTCTTGCTAGTATAGTAACTTACTATGGGGAAGACAATTTCTGGCGATCGGCTTAAGATATTCTTTTTCGAGTGCGCCCGCAAAAGCTTCTGGGAATTGGGGCTCAATGATCAAGCGATCATCGAGTATATTGCCAATGTCCTCACGGCTTTTGCCCATACCGACCAACTGTATCGCCTGCAGACGCCCAGCGGTCGCCGTCTGGACAGTGTGGTCGAAATGCTCAGCGCGCGCGCTGCGCCTCCCGCTTCTGGCACACCGCAACCGCCAGTGCTGCGTGAACGCGAAATGCGCAAATACGTCGGAGACTATACGCTCTTCATGAGCGGGCTCTTTCGCTCCTACATTGAGAAGACCGGTGTCTTAGATTACTACGTACAAGAAGGCCGCCGCTCGTACTGGCAGGTGTCTGAGTTCGACCTGGCCCGGTATCAGACCGGCTTTTTGCTGTTCCAGGAGTTGTCCAAGAACTTTGAGTACTACTCCGGCGCGCTCGACTATATGTGCAAGGCCTACTTTACCACCGGCCCAGGCAAGAATCCGTTCGACCAGTTTCTCCGTCAGGTCGAAGGCTGGATGAAAGATAACCTGTCCGATAACTAACCGTGACAAATGTTTCCTGCTGGGTCGTCACCGTTGCTGAAGAGGGGCTACGGCTCGATGTTTTTCTCTCTCGCCATTTTTCGTCGCTTACGCCTGCGCTTTCGCGGCGCGAAATTGCTGAGCTGATTACCTCACGTCAGGTGCGGGTGAGTGGGCGCCCGAGCAAAAAAGGGGAGCGGGTCCACGCTGGGGATACCATCTCTGCTCCCACCGTGCTTCCCTTTCCGGCCAATGCGGCTTTGGCAATTGGCGTGGTCTACACCGACGACGCGCTCGTCGTGCTCGACAAGGCGGCCAGCATCCCGAGTGTCGCGCTCCGTTACTCGGAGACTGATACTGCAGCTAATTTCCTAGCGGCACGCTTCCCCGAAACGCTGACGGCTGGCCCGCGCCTTCTCGAAGCTGGCCTGCTCCACCGTCTTGATACGGCCACGTCTGGATTATTGCTGGCGGCGCGCACGCCTCACGCCTACGCTTCCCTACGTGAGCAATTTCGTGCCCGCACGGTCGAGAAGCAGTATCTTGCCGTGGTTGAAGGTTGCCTATCGAGCAGCGGACAACTGACGTCTCGTTTAGCCCCCAGCGGCCGCGGCGGCCAGCATATGCAAGTGGCTGCGCAGGGACCAGGGCAAGAGGCAAACACGACCTATGCGCCGCTGGCTATGTCAGAGCGCTACACCTTACTCCGGGTTACCATCACGACCGGGGTGCGCCATCAGATCCGCGTCCAGGTAGCCGCGCTTGGTCATCCGGTCGTCGGAGATACGCACTACGGCACTCGGCACGAAGCGCCGCGTCTCTATCTGCACGCCGAAGCTCTGGCTTTTACCTCTCCGGCCACGGGTCAGCGCGTTCGCTGCACGAGTCCCGCACCACAAGACTTTGCGGCTCTGGTGAAGCCCTGAAAGGAAACGGCAGGATAAGGAAGGAGCACGGAAACGGTCAGAGTTGTGCACCGGAGATCATTCCCGCATGCGCGAGAATCCAGAGCAAAGAACCCTCCGAGTGGGGTTTAGAGCAATTTGCATTTGGACGCCTCCTGGGAGCGCGACCATCTTGGTCGCTTTTCACAGCGGGCGGGACGCCCGCGCTCCCAGAAGAGGACTCATGCGAGTGAAAGTCGCTGGAGTCAAGACACCGCCGCGTCGCTCTAGGCCGCCGTTTTTCCTTTATCTTTAGCGCAGGCAGCACAGAGGTTATACGCATTATTGGGATCTTCGACCAACCCCTCAGCGTCGGCCGGCTTCATCTTTCGGCAGTTCTTCTTCAGCCGACTCATCGACGCGCTCTTCGTCGTCAAACAGGTTCAGGCTCTTTTTTACAGTTTCCTTCTTGCGCGTCCGTGGCATAGGTGCTCTCCTCACGGCTAACGAGTTCGGGTCACGTGTTCGGGGTTCTTATCGCAGACCCAAAAAAATCCCTTTGGGCCAAATCCAGTGAACTGAATGATTTTGCTATCGGATCCACAAGTAGGACACTGGCGTTTGTTCCGCGCCGCGTCGCCTTTTTGCGCAGTTTTGGCCTTCTCTGCCACGATGCCTCCTCCAAGGGAAATTAAGAAAAGAAATATCAGCGGTGTGCTATAGACCCGGTGAGAATACGGTATCGTCACTGCCTCTGTCAAGGGTTATTGTCGGTGGTCTTGTCGTTCACCGCGATAAAGCTGAGGGCTGTCATGCTGAGGCTCCGCGGAATCCGGGAGGTGGGAGCGGGGAATCCCGGATTTCATCCGGGCTACGGCTCCGTTCTTGCTTGGATGAAGAGAGAAAGTAGGCCGGAATAAGCGGAGCGTTTCCGGCAGCGACGCGCACGCCGGGAACGGCCTGCGGCCTTATCCCGGCCTACGACGGAGAAAACGGTCGGTCTCCTCGCGCAAATGAAAACTGCGGTAGGGGGGGCTCCCCCGAACCACGCGCGCTAGAAGATCGCCACTGGCTGACAGGGCGACCCGGTACTCCCGGCGATGCGCAAC
>JACQEL010000942.1 GCA_016200595.1 Deltaproteobacteria bacterium | reverse complement strand
GCATCCTAAGACGAGAAAGGCACCTGCGATGGCCTGAGCTGGAGTGCGGAAGCGAGTATTGCTGAGGAGCCCGGTGCGGAAAAACTGCACGCCGGGATCTGTGCGGGGGGCGTCGGGTAACCGGCGTCCCTACCGCGATGCCCGCAGCAAATGGGATAAGTCCCCAGCGACAGGTGGGGAAAGAGGTGCACGATATGCCTACAACTCCTGAAGACCAACGAATAGCCGTGCGGCCCGCTGTGCCCAGCGAGGGGACTCTGGTTCTGGCGTTCATCAAGAAGAAGGCGGAGTTTGACCGCAGTATCGGGTCTTTCTCCGGGACGCTCCATACCTCGGAAGAGAAGATTCACAAAACCATCCTTGGCCCCAAACCCTTCGCCTACTTTCTGGTTGCCGAGCTGGCGGGGCAGCCGGTCGGATTTGCGCTGTACTACTTCCGCTACTCATCCTTTGCGGGTCAGCCAAGTGTCTGGCTCGATGACTTGTACGTAGACGAAGAGATGCGGAGTCGGGGAACGGGAGCAGCCCTGATGAGGGTTCTTGCGCAGATTGCCAGGGACACTTCCTGTGCCCATATTGCGTGGACGGCTGATGCTCGGAATACGCGCGGACTCAAGTTTTACCATCGGTTAGGGGCAACAGTCACGGAGCAGAAAGGCAACGTCTGCTTTCTGATGTGGACACCACAAGCCGAAGCGGTCTAACCCTCCGCTGCAGCGGGACGCGGCCCCTGTTGCGGTTCTGCGTAAAGCTGAAAGTGTTCGTTTGGGGCCGCGCCCCTGAGCAGGAACGTTAGCCTGCGATGAGACACTGCCCTTCACAGGTTCAATGTTTGATGGGTTGTCTTGAGAGAGGAAGAATAGAAGATGTCTGACTACGAGATTTATGAGTTAAGAGACGTGGTTCTCCAATCCGGGCTCACACTGCGTCAAGCCAAGCTCACCTACAAGACCTACGGGCAGCTCAACTCTGCGCGCAACAACGTCATTGTCATGCCGATGTTCTATGGTGGGCAGCACCCTGACACCGAAGCCATGATGAGTGCTGGACGCGCCCTTGACCCGAAGAAGTACTTCATCATTGTGCCTAATATGTTTGGCAACGGTCTGTCCTCCTCCCCCAGCAACACGCCCCCACCCTTTGACCGTGCCGCTTTCCCCCACATTACCCTGTACGATAACGTCGTGTGCCAACATCGCTTGGTGACCGAGCACTTGGGCATCGACCGGATTAAGCTCGTCGTGGGATTCTCGATGGGAGCCCAGCAAGCATTTCAATGGGGTGCCCTGTACTCCGACATGGTGCAGGCGATTGCACCGCTTTGTGGTTCGGCGCGTACCTCACCTCATAACTATCTGTTCCTGGAGGGAGTTAAGGCTGCACTGCTCGCCGATGCGGCGTTCGCCGAGGGCTGGTACGAGACGCCGCCGGTCAAGGGGCTGCGGGCCTTTAGCCGAGTGTACACAGGGTGGATCTTCTCTCAGGACTTCTTTCGTGAGCAGGAGTACCGCAAGTTGGGTCTCGCGTCCGTAGAGGACACGGTACGGTTCATGGAAGGCTATTTCCGGCGGCGGGATGCGAACGATCTGCTGGCGATGTTGTGGACGTGGCAGCATGCGGACATCAGTGCGAACGCAGTCTACCAAGGGGATTTCGCAGCTGCCCTGAGGGCTATCAAGGCGCGGGCAATAGTGATGCCGGGCGACACGGATCTCTATTTTCGGGTGCGGGACAACGAGCTGGAGGTCGAGCAGATGCCGAAGGCAGAACTACGCCCGATCCCGTCGATTTGGGGACACATGGCACCCTTTGGGGCGAATCCACCGGATAATGAGTTCATTGATGCAGCGTTGAAGGAACTACTGCAGGCTAACTAACCCGTGCTCGTGACCGCCGCCCGCGGGCCGTTTGGACTGAACGTGAAAGTCTCGTCTGGGCGGCGGCCCGAGACGGCGGGCGTTAGACGTTCAGCAATGTGGATCTCTATTCACGATTGTCTGAGGGGGGGCATGAGAATGAGCATTAATTGGTCGGCGTTGCCTTTTAGGGCGTTCCGTAGCACCGGGAGAATAGCCAACGAACCGACTAGGCAACGTCCGTAACCGTGGAGTTTCTTTCTGCGTAGGCAGTGATATAGAGGGGTGACCCGCCCTAACCCAACAATTCATAACCGGGCTGCGACAGCGCGGCTCAGCAAAGGAGGACGAGATGGCACAGGGGAAAGAGATAGGGGCCTTTACCTTGAAAGGGGATGCGTTCATCTACACCCCCGGACCCGGCCAGAGCGTAACCGTGCAGGTCTGTTATAGCGGGCCAGTGACGGGAGAAGTCGCTGGGACTCATCGGGGCACGATGACCGTGGTGATCGTGCCTGGCGCGAAGGTGGTAACGTATACCTATTGTGGCGTGACGTACCTACCCACTGGCGACGCCGTCGGCGTGACCTCCCAAGGGACGGGCGAAAATATCGGGAATAACAAGCGGCAGCTGCGCGGGGTGAATTACTTCTCCGACGGGCGCATTGCGGCGGTTGAGGCAGAGGGCGATTTGGTCGAGGGGACGCTCACGGGGAAGTTATTTGAGTGGAGCTGAGCGCAAAGGGGGGGAGTGCTGGTAAAGGCAGGAGGGCCAAAACGAAGGAGTGCTCTCCCTGGGAGGGCATCGCCGTCTAACCAACCCACTGCACCGTATTGCCGCCCGCTGGCGGTTTGGACTGAACGTGAAAGGCTATGGTTGGGGCGGCAAACGGTGACTGGGGGCGTTAGGAAGCCAAGGGGGATTTGAGGAAGTGAAATTATATTCAGACCCCAGACAACCAAATGTCCGCCGTGTCCTGATGTTCATTTTAGAAAAAGGCATCGACGTGCCAATACAGGAGATGAGCCTCCAAAATGGAGAACACAAGACCGAGGAATTTCGCGCCAAGAACCCGTTGGGACAAGTACCGCTGCTAGAGCTTACGGACGGAACCTACGTGTCAGAGTCCGTCTCCATTTGTCGCTATCTGGAAGAGTGTTACCCAGAGAAGCCGCTGTTCGGCACGACCCCTGCGGAGCGTGCGCATATTGACATGTGGCAGCGGCGGATGGAGTTGAGGGTGTTCATTCCTGCCGTTGAGTACGGTCACCACACGCACCCATTTTTTGCTCCACGTATCAAGCAGTTCCCCGATTGGGGAGCTTCCAATCGGGAGGTGATCGAGGCCACGTATGATTGGTTAGAGCAGGAACTGAGGTCGCGGCCTTTTATCTACGGGGAGAGCTTCACGATAGCGGACATCACAGGGTTCAACGGCGTCCAGCTTGCCGAGGTGTGGGGAATCGGTATCCAGAACAGAGGGAATCTGGCGAAGTGGAGGGATGGTATCAATGCGCGAGAGAGTGCACGAGTTGTCAGGTATGCTCCGAGGGCTTCCTAACACGGCCCTCCAGCGCATCGCGGCCCTTTTGCGGTTCCGACTGAAGCCGAACAGCTACAGTGGGGCCGCTCGCGCTGAGGGCAGGCGTTAGCACTCAATAGGGGGAGATAGCTCAATGGTTGACACACATGAAGGTGGGTGTCTGTGCGGAACAGTTCGTTATCGAGTCGTAGGGCAATCGACCAGAGCAGTGGTTTGTCACTGTAGGTTTTGCCAGCGCCGCACCGGGAGCGCGTTTGCGATATCGGTGTATTTTGCGGAACAAGACGTCGCCATTACGCAAGGCATCCTCAACACCTATGAATATCGCTCCGACGAGAGCAAGCGCTGGCTGAGAATGGAATTTTGCCCGACCTGTGGGACGTCAGTGACCTGGACAGTGGAATTCTTACCCGGTGAGCGTGCGATTGCCGGAGGGACCTTGGACGATCCGAACTGGCTCAAGCTGAAGCGACACGTTTGGACGCGCTCGGCTCAGCATTGGATGGTCTTTCCGCCAGAGGTCGAGCTGCTCGAGACGACGCTCAGCCAATACAAATAGGGTTGTCTCCAGAGACAATCTCTTGATGAAGGGTGCGCAATAAGTGAGGTCGGACCAAGAGGGAGAGAAATCGTGCTAACAATAGCGTGCACCTTATCGCTACCCGGTGACGGACGCTGCTGAATCCGAAAAGCAGCGGTTTGGGCAGCGAAAGGTGACGCTGGGCGTTAGCCTGTTCAATGTCCTTAACATAATAACCGTTGGTTTCTGGAAGATGACTAAATGACACTCACCCTTCATCTACCGCCAGAGTTGGAACAGCGCCTGACCCAAGAAGCGCAGCGCCAAGGGCGTTCGCTTGAT
>JACQEL010000001.1 GCA_016200595.1 Deltaproteobacteria bacterium | reverse complement strand
GCCACATTCTTGACCACACGCCCACCACCTTTGATCACTGTCCCATTCGCTTGGACGACTTTGAGGCCGATAAGGTAGTCGCGGATCGTCCCCTGTGATAGACGTGTGGGGCCGCTCAAGTTCGCTGCAATAATGCCGCCGAGGGTTGCTTGCTCAGGAAGCGGCGGGTCAGTCGGCAGCCATTGGCCATTCGCCCCAAGCACTTCTTGTAGTCGCGCCAGAGTCATCCCGGCCTCAACGGTTACCGTCATATCGGTAGGCTGATAATCGACTATGCGGTCTAGCCGCCGTAACGAAAGCGCCAAGTCGTACCGTCGTGGGATCCCGCCAATATGGAGAAACGCCCCATGTCCAACCGGAACTACGGCAAGGTGTTGCTCACCGGCGGCCCGCAGGACTTCAGAGACTCGTGCAATAGACTCAGGAAAGATCGCCTTTTGCGGTTCCCGTCCGTCGATAGCGAACCGTCGTCGGTCATCCACAGATCCCTGCAAATCTGCACTTGTTGCAGGGTCAAGAAGCAGAGATTCAGATATCAAAGATTCAGCCACAAGTAGCAAGTCTCCTTTTTCGTACCAATCCCTAGCCCCTAGCCCCCAGCCTCTTCACTATAGCGGCGCCTGTCTTTTAGGAATCCGCACATCGATGCAGCCGTGAGGCGTCGGAATAATCTTGTGAGGATTGCAGAGATTGTCGGGGTTGAAGACTGAGCGAACCTGACTCATGACCAACAGGTCTTCTGGGCTGAAGATCAATGGCATCTGGCCCATCTTTTCTACACCGATACCATGCTCGCCAGTTAGACTTCCGCCGAGGTCAACACACGCTTTAAGAATCTCCTGGCCGGCTTTGACTACCCGTTCGGTCTCGTCGGTGTTGCGTTCGTCATACAGCAAGATGGGATGGATGTTACCATCGCCAGCGTGAAAGACATTGGCGATGCGCAAGTGATATTTCTCGGCAACCCCAGTGATGACCCGCAGGATCTCCGGCACCTTCGTGCGTGGCACGACTCCGTCCTGAGTACAATAGTTTGGCGCCAGACGTCCGACTGCACCAAATGCGCGTTTGCGGCTCTTCCACAGCGCCATCCGCTCGGCGTCGTCGCGAGCGACCCGCACCTCGCGCGCATGATTCTGCTGACACACTTGCATAATCTTGGTAGTTTGCGGATCGAGCCCGGCAGCCAGGCCATCGAGCTCGACAATCAACACGGCACCGGCATCAGTCGGAAAGCCAAAGCGAAAAGCGGCTTCTACTGCTTGAATGATGAGATTGTCCATCATTTCCAGAGCCGCGGGAACGATACCCGCGGCAATAATGTCGGATACTGTTTGGGTTGCTTCATGCACGGACTCAAAGACCGCGAGAAAGGTGCGGTAGGCTTGCGGTTGACGCGTAAGACGTAACGTCGCCTGGGTGACAATGCCGAACGTGCCCTCTGCGCCGATAGTGATGCCGCGCAAGTCGTACCCGGGCACGTCTTCGACTGCACCACCCAGGTTAACTACCTCGCCGTCCGGCAGCACGACCTCAAGCCCCAAAACGTGATTGGTCGTGACTCCGTACTTAAGCGTGTGTGGGCCGCCCGAATTTTCGGCGACGTTGCCACCTATGGTGCAGGCTTGCTGGCTGGAAGGATCAGGGGCGTACTGAAAGCCCTGGTTCTTGACCGCGTTGCTCACCCACAAGTTCACTACTCCGGCCTGAGCAACCACGTAACGATTGAGTAAATCAAGGTGCACGATCCGGTTCAGGCGACTGGTGCCAATCATGACCGGCGCTTCCACCGGCAGACAGCCCCCACTCAAGCCAGTCCCAGCGCCGCGGGGAACGAAAGCAATGTTTTTAGAGTGGAGAAATTTGACGACGGCTGCCACTTCTTCGGTCGAGCGCGGCAAGACCACGATTTCAGGAACAGCCTTCTCTAGAGTGTAACCGTCGCACTCGTAGACAGAAAGAGAATTTGCTCGGGTCACGATGCCGTCAGGGCCAACGAGGTCGCGGAAGTAATCGATTACACGAGAGTCCATAATAGAGCCCTCTTAGGCTGGAGTGATGAAAATTCGCTGAGGCCGATAATGGCAATAGATCCCGTTTTTGTTCCCTTCACCAAGACTATTGCTGCACCTGAACTTCTAGTCTCGTGCCCAGGCTCTGCCTGGGCACGCCCTGTGTGGCAGGCTCTGCCTGCATCCGTTCTGGCAGCGGCAGAGCCGCCCGACCCGTACGGTCCCAGGCAGAGCCTGGGACCGAGACGGCCGCGGGAATAAAAGCCGTGAGAGTCGGCACGAGAAAATTTATCCTTAATATCGCCAATTTCGTGTCCCACTAATTACGCTGCCGGTCTCCTTCGAATCATGCGGTTCACCGTATACTCCAGCAGCACCTCGCCTTTTTGGTTCAGTACCTGCTGTTCAGAAGTCACGATCCCCCGATCAGGCTTCGAGGTCTCGCGCTTGGCTAAGACTTTAACTTTGACATGCACTGTGTCCCCACAACGTAGGGGTGCAGGTATCTTCATATCCTGGATACCGAGCAGCGCCATCCCGCCGCGCACGAACCCAGATTGAATTGTCATTCCTTCACAGAGAGCGAAAGTGAACGAACCTGGGGCAATACGATCGCCGAAGAGGCTGCGATTTTTGACGAATTCCATGTCGATGAACAACGGCTCATAAAAACCAAAAAGGTTCACAAACGTGACGATATCAGTCTCGGTAATCGTGCGCGCAGGCGTGGAATATTCTGCACCAATTTCGAACTCCTCAAAGTACTCAACTGCCATAGATGCTCCTTCCCGTGCAGGGCAGTCTTATGAGTTCTGCTGCCGAAGTCAACAGGTGGGAGAAAAATGGCTACAGGGTGTTGACAAAATCACGCTCCTCGCGTTCATACTGTGGGGTTATGAAAAAATGTGTCGCTGTGGTTGGAGCTACCGGCATTACCGGACAGCAGTTTTTGCTTGCCTTACAGGATCACCCGTGGTTTGAAGTAAGCCTGCTTGCCGCCTCTGAGCGTTCAGCGGGAAAGACCTACGGCCAGGCTATCCGCGATGCTAAGACCGGCGCACGGCGTTGGTGGTGTCAGGAAGAACCGCCGCCGCAGGCGCTATCATTGCCGGTTTACGAAGCGTCGTCACTGAATCTGCATGGTATCGATGTAGTTTTCTCAGCGGTCGAATCAGAACCGGCGCGCGAACTTGAGCCGCTCTATGCTAAGACTACTCCAGTCGTGAGTACGGCTTCTGCCTTCCGTCATGAAAAGGACGTGCCGGTTTTCATCCCAGGCGTGAACCTGGACCATGCCCAGCTTCTCGATGTACAGAAGAAGAACCGTGGTTGGCAAGGGTTCATCGCTACCCAGCCCAACTGCACAACGATCGGCCTAGCGATTACCTTGAAGCCGCTGTTTGATAATTTCGGTCTTAAGCAGGTCATCATGACCTCCATGCAAGGGGTGTCTGGAGCTGGCCGTTCCCCAGGCGTCATTGCGCTCGATATCCTCGATAACATTATTCCCTTCATCTCTGGTGAAGAGGAGAAAGTCGAGAAAGAAGCCCGTAAGATTTTAGGCGTCCTGGGGAAGAGCGATATTACACCCGCAGATTTTTTCGTCAGCGCCACTTGTACACGAGCTGCCGTGCTCGAAGGCCACACCGAATCGGTCCTAGCGGTAATGGCCAATCCTTGTTCGGTTGAGGATGCCCGTGCTGCAATGATCGAGTTCGGCCGCGAGTTTGTCGATCTGGGTCTGCCCTCGACCCCCAAGCACATGATTATTGTTCATAGTGATCCATTCCGACCACAGCCGCGTCTGGACCGCGACGCCGAGGATGGCATGGCCACCTCAGTTGGCCGCCTGCGAAAAGATAACGCCCTAGAGAATGCAGTGAAGTATGTGTTGGTCAGTCACAACACGAAGATGGGAGCCGCAAAGGGTGCGGTGCTGATGGCAGAATATTTATTGCAGAAGGG
>JACQEL010000990.1 GCA_016200595.1 Deltaproteobacteria bacterium | reverse complement strand
GGCAGCCGCCAACGGGCGCACCTGGAAGTGTGGTGCCAGAAGGCGGATGGTACGGTCATTACCGCTGGCAGCGCCAGTGCGGTGGTGGTATAGTCCCTTAGAGCGGTTTTCAATTGCCTTTCCGCAATGCGTTCACCCTTCGACAGGCTCAGGGCGAACGGAAAAACCCCTCGCGTGAGGAAAACCCGCTCGTGCTGAGCTTGTCGAAGCATGAGCAGCAGATAAGCCTGGGTAAATCTATCTGAAATTTGCTCTAGGAATGGCAGAGAAAGAAACGGAACGGATCAAATTTGCGAAGGAGACGACATGACAGCCACACACATTGTTGCCACGTGCCTCGGAGTAGCGATCCTCCTTACCATCGGCGTGTTTGTCTGGCAGTTCATCAATCCCCCGCCAGACACTCTCCCTGATGATGCTCTCGACGGATCGGCTTCCTAAACTGTTGACCGATTGATCACTCGTACCGGCGCGCCGTTAAGAAACGCCTGGATATTCTCTATCGTCTGGCCGAAGAAAATCCGATAGGTCTCAGCGGTCACATAACCGAGGTGGGGCGTGATGACGGTATTGTCCAGTCGCCGTAAAGGGTGATCCAGCGGTAGCGGCTCTTCGTCGAATACATCGAGAGCCGCGCCGGCTATGGTCTTCTGCTGTAGGGCGGTGATCAGCGCCGGCTCATCCACAATGGGGCCACGCGAGGTGTTGACCAAATAGGCTGTGGGCTTCATTAAAGCGAGATCCCGCACTCCCAATAACCCTCTGGTCCGTTGGCTCAGCACCAGGTGAATAGTAACGATATCGGACTGAGAGAGGAGTTCGTCCTTACTCACTAAGGTCGCGCCAATCTGAGCAGCCCGTTCTGCCGTGAGGTTTTGGCTCCAGGCGATGACCGGCATCTGAAACGCTTTGCCGACGGTTGCCACCTGCGATCCCAGATTGCCCAAGCCGACGACCCCCAGCACTTTCCCTTGCAGTCCGATTCCCATGCTCACTTGCCACTGACCAGCTCGGGTCGCCTGGTCTTCGCGGGGAATATACCGTAGCAGGGCGAGGATGAGTCCCCAGGTCAATTCCGCTGTAGGGGAGAGCACACCGCCAGTGCCGCACACCACCACTCCGCAATCCGTAGCCGCCTGCATATCAATAGCGGCGTTGCGCATGCCGGTCGTAGTCAGCAGTCGCAATGCTGGAAGCCGCTCCAGCAGACTACGAGGAAAAGACGTACGCTCCCGCATCGCCATGATGATCTCAAAATTTTTGAGCCGTTCTACCAAGGCATCCTGGTCAGTGAGATGATCACTGAACACTTGCACTTCAACATCCGCAGGCAAGACGCTCCAGTCGGCCATCGGCAAAGCGACATGCTGGTAATCATCTAGAACTGCAACTCGTACCATAATGTAGGAGAGAATACAGATATGAAACTATCTGTGTTGTACTGTTGTACTGCACCCCTCACCCTGCCCCTCTCCCACCAGGGGAGAGGGAACCTATGAACGAAGGGCAGAGACTATCGGGTGGGCAGTGCCCACCCTACTCTTGATCTCAACCAAGAACCGAAAAAAGACTACCCGCGTCCATGCCGCAGCAAGTGGCCCGGGGTGGCGTTCGTACAATTGCCATCCTCGAAGGTCACCTCGCCGTTGACCATGATCCAGCGATAGCCATCGGCATACTGCACCCGCCGCCATTCGTTCGCGGGAAAGTCATGCACGATGACTGGCTTCTCGGGCTTGAGTTTCAGGTTTTCCAGATCATACACCACCACGTCGGCTGGCGCGCCTTCCTTCAGCAAGCCGCGATCCTGGAATCCTGCACATTGCGCCGGCAGCGCGCTCAGGCGATAGTGCGCTTCTTCCAGGCTCAGAAAGCCCGCGTCACGCACCATCCACGAGATCATATCGGTCGGGTAGGCACCGATGGTGACGAACTTGGTGTGCGCACCACCGTCCGATACACCGGGGATGCTGTGCTCTGAGGCCATCAGTTCGGCAGCGTAGTCCTCACGCCTGTTGCGGGCCGGGGTTTCGAACTCGGTCTCCAGATTATCGGCGATGGCGATGTCGAGCATGGCATCGACTGGATGTTTGTTTTCCATCTTGGCGATTTGCCCGACTGTCTTACCCACGTACTTCTTCAGCTCGGGGTTCACGACCGATTCGATGCGGAATTCATCGAAAGACCCGGTCACGATCGGGGTGTGGCCGGTGTCGTAATCCGCGCACAGGGCCTGGCGCATAGCGGGATTCTGGAACTTCTGTAAGCGCTCGGCCGGCGTGCCCATCGTCACTTCACGCCAGACATCACTGCCATCAAATAGGTTCATATCACCATAGGTGAAAATGAGGCCCTGACGCATGACCGCAGTCTGGTTGTAGATCAGCCGTCCTTCTTTGTTGGTCTTTTCAATCCAGCGCATGACACGCCGGTGAAGCGCAGGCCGGTCGTCACGCACGGCGGTAGCGTTGAACAGAATCGGCCGGCCAGCCACCTCAGCGAGACGATCGTAGAAATCCATATCCTTTTGAAAGTCCGGGCTGGCCTGGGTGAGTTGGATGAAGCCTTCTTTCCGGCGGGCAAGAACCTTAGCAAATGCCAGCACGTCTTCGTCAGCCATGGTATCTGTCACCATCGGCGTGCCATCGTAGTCACGCTGGACCGAGACGAATCCGTTCCCCAGCCGCTGGGCCGAAAATCCACAGCCACCGGCAGTCAGTGCCTCATCGAGGATGCGGCACATCTCCTGCATTTCTTTCTCCGTGGCCGAGCGGTTCTTCGCCGCGTCCAGACCCATCGTCCAGATCATGATCGGCGCGAGTGGAACATAACTCAGCACGTTGATCCCTTTGGGGGTACGATCAAGGAAGTCCAGCCAGTCAGGAAACGTTACCCAGTCCCACTTCATCCCTGCCTTCATCGACTCGAAGGGGATGGCTTCGACGCGGGACATGGTGAGCATAGCGCGGTCGCGCAGTTCCGGCTTGCAGGGCGCGAACCCGAACCCGCAGTTGCCAATGACGATCGAGGTCACCCCATGCCAGCCGGACAGCGTGCAATAGGGATCCCAGTTGATCTGCGCGTCATAGTGCGTGTGGAGATCGATGAACCCGGGCGCGACCACGAGGCCATGAGCGTCAAGAGTTTTTTTGGCAGTGCTCGAGCTGAGCTTGCCGTTCCTTTCAACCTTAGCAATCTTGCCATCCTTGATGCCAATGTCACCGGTGAAGCGCGGCGTGCGGGTACCGTCAACGACAGTGCCACCTTGAATGACCACATCGAATTCAGCCATGGAATGCCCTCCTTTATAAAATTGAACGTTCACTCAGAATATGTTTTGAAGCATGCCATAGGACAGGGGGGAATGTCAAACGAAATGTGGAACACAGACTGGGCAACATTTCTCCACAGAGCTTGCATCTCCCAAGTGACACGGAGAGCCAAACCAGCGCTAAACCAGGAGGCAAGAGATTGGTACACACGACCCTCGCGCCTGTCCACCGTAGGGGCGAAGCATTTGCGTGTCAGGCTCCCCACGGCGTGGGTCTATCCGGGGCAAATGCTTCGCCCCTACTTCACAAAGGACGTGTTATTGCTGGATTCGCGCCTCCATTGCGGCAAGCCATGTGACAAGCAAGTCTCCATACTGAGCAAGGTGGCTATAAATGTCCTCAGCTACTGCCTCATTGTAGGTGTGAACAGTAAGATTACGGTCATCAATCATTTCCAGACCAAGAATTGTTTGATCGTCGCTGAGAAGCCCAACCTCCCGACAGGCACGAATACTTCCCTTGGGAGAGCCAGCATTGATGCCCTCTTCTTCTAAAAGGTAGCGTTGGGCTGCCTTCCAGATAGCTTCGCAAGTATATTCAAAGCGTTGAATAGCAGCATCCCGCTCCACCCGTGAGGGATGTGCAAGTAAGAGCAGCTCCTGCAAGCTACTCAAAGCGCGCCGGGCAAGGGCGAGCCGTTCTTTTAAGCGCTCCACTGAATACCTTCTTCCAGTACGCGGTGGCGGAATGTCGGGGCGACCCGCCTGAGGTCCACCACCTCCACACGGTAGGGAATGTGGCTCTCCTCTAGGCGTTCCCGCAATCGGGCCAACGCGCCTTGAGGGAGAGCCATATGTGGCTCGATGGCCACATCAATATCGGATAGAGAGGTAGCCTCTCCGCGAGCCCATGAGCCAAAAAGATAAACCCGAGCTCTCCCTCCGCCGACCTCATCCAGCACAATGCGTCGGACTTCTTCAAGAGTCTTGGAAGCTGCTGGGTGCGCTGTGGTTGGCAGCTGGTGATTCTGCATGGAGTTTCCCTTACCGTAACTGCAAGCTTCCTCACAAGCCCTGGCGAGCAATCCTGTAAGGTGGGCAGCGCCCACCACCGGATTTTTCCTTGTTAATCTGAGAACGCTAAGGATCGAAACTTTAATAACTTCCCGACTTCATGGGCGGAGGAGGATAGCCTCCCTCCGCCCGGCCTTGAAAGGCCGGGCTACCATCACGCGCCGTGCAACGGCGCTCCGCGCCTCGCAGCGCGAGGCGGCGAGGGTAGCCGGGGAATTTATTCCCCGGCGGTAGAGCGGAAATCCAGAAGTTATTTTGTCTCTAGCCCTAAGCAGGAACTTACTCTTTCCTACGAGCGCCGCACCTTCACTCCTGCCCGTTCCTCCTGCATAGTAAATGGCGTCGTTGAATCGCGCTCGCCCCAGCCACGGGATATGCCTTCGACCAGTTCCTGTTCAGTAATGTTCGCAACTTTGAGGGGCACATTGAACTCGCGGCCCAGCTCGGTCGCCAACCCGATGTCCTTGCGCGCCAGCTTCAAGGCGAACCGCACGGTGTCAAAGTCACCCTTGAAGACCACTTCCGGCATCACATAGTTCAACATTAACCCCTGCCCTACCGCTCCACCCATGACGGCTTGCCGTAGCGCTTCCGGATCTACTCCTGCCTTGACGCCAAGAGTAAACCCCTCTGCCAGAATCACCTGTTGACAAATGCCAATCATGTTATGCACAATTTTGGCGATCGCGCCGCTCCCGATCCCACCAATGTAGGTGACCTTATTACCGATAGCATCGAGGACCGGTTTGACCCGTTGATACACGGCCGGATCTCCACCGACCATCACTGCTAGTGTCGCCTGCTGTGCCCCGATCGGGCCGCCACTGACTGGCGCGTCTAAGACATGAACCTTCTTCTCTTTAGCCACCTCATGAATGTGCCGGATGAGCGTCGGAGAACTCGTAGACAGGTCAATATAGACGGTCTCTGGGGCGGCTCCCTGCAACACTCCCCCTTCGCCGAGGGCCACGGCCTCAACCTCTTTTGGTCCCGGCAGCGAGGTGAAGACGATCTCGCTCGCGGCCGCGACTGCCCGTGGACTGTCTGCCCAGCGAGCACCCCCCTGCAGGTGAGGCGCAGCCGCCTCGCGACGCGCGTCGTACACGGTGAGCGTGTGCCCAGCCGCAAGAACGTGCGACGCCATAGGACCACCCATGTTCCCCAGTCCGATAAAACCAATACGCATAGTACACCTCCATATTTTGTCAGCTGAAAATTAAGGGTTATAAACTGCGAATGAATTTCATGACCGCCTCAGCGCATTCCTCGGGCAAGGCCGCAGCGAGATGATAGGCAGAACTCGGCAAGACCAGGAGACGAGAATTAGGAATACGCGTCTGCCACTCGCGCACCGTTTCTACTGAGGCTAACGCGCCTCTATCGCTGGTGATGACCAAGGTAGGAGCCTTGATCTGGGGGAGCAGTGCCGTGATATCCATGGTCCGCACATAGCGAAAGATCCCTTCCATGACCGGCTGAGAACTTTTTCCCATCTCTTGGATCCACCATTCACGCATGGCCGGACTGACCTCGCCGAGCCGTCTTCCCATCGTAGACCTGGCCCAACTTTCCACCCCCTCCCGTTGTACCTGTTCGAGCCAGGCGCCAGGATTGAGAGAACTCTGTGACAAGGTGGCAGGTCCGCCAATGACAGTCAAACTCTTCACCGTGTCGGGATAATCATGAGCAAACTGCATGGCCACGCTCCCGCCTACCCGTTGCCCGACGACATGCACGGTAGAGATCTGCAATTGATCGAGGAGCTTCCGCAAATCCGTCGCCAATCCCCCCAGGGACCATTGATAGTCCCGGGGGGGCAGCGAGGACTGGCCGAAGCCACGCAGGTCAGGGCGCAACACCCGGAACCGCCGGGAAAGCTGCGGTACCCAGGCAAACCAGGCTTTGCTGGTGTCCGCCACGCCGTGGATCAGTAAGATAGTCTCCGGCGTGGTCCACGGGTCGGTATAGTCATCTAGTTCGTAGTGCAGGTCTAATGTGTCGTCAATATGAACTTTTGGCATACTTGTTGTCCTCCTGCATTGTAGGATAGGCACGCCACGGTGTGGGTAGCGCATCCTGACTCCCTTTACTCCTCTTGCCTCCGCTTTTGCAAGAGAAATGCCGCACTCTAAAGCAATTTGCAGTTGCGCTTACCCAGAATGCGCGTGTAGAGACGCGAGATCTCGCGTCTCTACGGGTAGAAGGCAGGTAAGCTGAGTTGAAAAGCGCTCTAAGCCTGGCAAGGGATTTTCATACTCGATGCGGTTCTTCTGGCTCCAAGATAATAGAGCAAGGATTTGAGCGCTTTCTCTCCAGTTTGCTGGGCTAAGAAACAGGCCGTGTCGTAAAAGCCACCCTGGATATTCCAACGGGTCGCTTTCAGGTCATACTCGGCTTGGCGAAACCACCGCGTTGCTTCAGTCTTTCGCTTGCTGCTCATAAATCAAGCGACCCTCTTCAGCCACCATTTCGGCGAACGCATTGCCATCCGCCAGCATCGTGGCAAACTCCGCGGGCGTATACACGAACACATCCACCCCACCAATACTCGCAGGTAGAAACTTGCCGACCTCGCGCAAGCGTTCAAGAAACGGCTGCACCGTGTGTTTAATGACTACGACATCCAGGTCGCTCAGCTCATCTGCCTCCCCCCGCGCATAGGAACCAAAGAGATAGACCCGTTGTGGCTGATAGGAACGCAGGGCCTCAAGAAGCTGACGAACGGGCGTTAGTCTCTTCATAACAGTCTCAATTCGCAAGTAGGGTTCTTCCCTCATAACCCCTGCGTCGTCACAGGATGAAATTCAGCTCTTCGCTATCGATCTTCCATCCTTTCGTACTGGAGTTCTTGCACCGAGCCCGCCGCGTCTCGGAATTCAGGCGGTGAGTCGTCTTGTAGACGAGCGGGTTTGGAAGCGCCATTCTCCTTGAGCGCGAGTTCCGGCTTGACCCCAATCCGCCATTCGCGGGAGAGATCCTGGGCACGGACCATACGGGCATAGTACCCATCCTGGGCCAGGAGCATTTCATGGGTTCCCTGCTCAACAACCCGCCCCTTAGCCAGAACAACAATCAAGTCGGCATTACGAATCGTGCTGAGGCGGTGGGCAATCACCACCGTGGTGCGCTGCGCGGTAAGCCGCGAGATCGCTTCCTGGATCAGATGCTCGGTCTCTGTATCGACGGAGGAGGTCGCTTCGTCGAGAATCAAGATGGGAGCGTCCTTCAACAGCGCGCGGGCAATGGACAGACGTTGCTTTTGACCAGTCGATAACTTGACCCCACGTTCCCCAATAAGCGTGTCATACCCGTCCGGCAAATTGAGGATAAACTCCTCTGCGTTGGCCGCACGTGCAGCTGCTCTCAGTTCGGGTTCGGTGGCATGCGGGCGACCAAAGAGGAGATTCTGGCGCACGGTGCCATGAAAAAGAAAGACCTCTTGCAGCACTGCGGCAATGTTACCGCGGAGGAAGTCCAGATCCAGAGCGCGCACATCATGACCCCCAATCCGGACCGAGCCTTCCTGCGGATCATAAAAACGCGGGAGGAGGCTCGTCACGGTGGTTTTGCCCGCGCCGGTTGATCCGACCAATGCGACTATCGCGCCTGCGGCGATCTTGAGGTTCACCTCGCACAGCACCGGCCGGCCTGGCTGGTAAGCAAACGTCACTCCCTGTAAGGCAATGTCCCAGGTCATGCGCGCAGGCCGCAGGCCCTGCGGCGGACTCATAATGTCAGGTCGCAGAGCGAGCAGATCAAAGACACGTTCTGCACTCACCAGCGCTTTCTGCAGCGTGTCGTTAATATTCGCCAGTTGCAAGAAGGGCTGATAAATCTGGGTGAGATAGACGATGAACACAAACAGGTCGGCCGCACTAACAGAGCCACTCAGGGCCATCGCACCACCCAGCAACACAATCAGGATGACGCCCACGCCGTTGGTTGCTTCAATGACTCCCACCGGTACGAACGACAGGATGCTCGCGTGCAGCATATCATTTCGCAGCCGTCGGCTCCGGGTCTCAATCTCGTGGGCTTGTTGGTGTTCTTGTACGAACGATTTAATGACAGTCACGCCGGAGAGGTTATCTTGGACCTGCGCGGTGAGGTCTGCCAGCCGCTCGCGCACGGGCCGCCACGCTGCGCGCGTTTTGGTGATCGAGCGAAAAACAATCCAGCTCGCAAAGGGCAGCGGCACAAGGGCCACGAGGGCGAGTTGCCAGTTGAGGTAGAACAGCACGCTGATCATGGCAGTGGGCAGGATAACGGCTATCGTCAGCTCCGGAATACCATGCGCGATAAAGTCCTCGACGGCTTCGATGTCGTTGATCGACCGTGCGATCAGCTCCCCGGTCCGCTGCTCATGAAAGAAGTGGTGTGGGAGGCTCTGCAGGTGCGTATACACGCGCACTCTGAGGGTATGCAGCACGTCGAAAGACGCCTCGTGGGAAAAACGACCGTAGCCGTAACGGCACGCCCCACGACACAGATACACCAGCAACAGCAGTACCGCGATACTGGTGAGCGCCTGGGGCGTCCCCCCACCTCCGGTGATCCACTGGATAATGCGGCGGATAAGCAACGGTGGAATCAGACCGGTGCCGGCAAAGAGCAGGCCGCAGGCCACGGCCAACACCATTTTCTTTCTGCTGCCACGGAGCACGTGCCACAAGCCGATGAGGAAATTCATGGCTCCCCCTGCTTCGATCAATTGGTTTGCTGACCTCGTTCCCAGGCTCTGCCCGGGAACCCAACCCCAGGCGTGGCAGAGCCACGACCACCCGGCATACCCAGGTGGCGCCTGGGCATGAGAAAGACTGCAAGTTTAGAGATAGACAGGGCAACAGTATATTTGTTTTGCAGAGAAATAGCCAACACCGCGAGGGAAGCGCTTTCTATGATTCTTGACGCGCTCGTGATAGAGCAAGTCTAAAGCCCACCCAGGAGACTGGGGGAGGGCTGAGCAAATTAAAAGGAGGGTTTGTTTATGGCACAGGATCTCGAAGCACGGGTCAAGGAACTAGAAGCCAAGGTGCAGGAACTCACCGACCGCGAGGTAATCCGTGACCTCCGCTACCGCTACCACGAGTACGTCAACGAGGGGAAATTCGCCGACATCGCCACCCTCTTCACCGAGGACGGGGTGTTAGACTTTGGACACCTGGGCAAGGCGACAGGCAAGGCAGAACTGAATACCTTCTTTGGCAATCTGCCCGCCGGCCAATCTCCACAACCTGGCGGGTCGGCAACTCCGCGGGGGATTTCCTTCGTCAAGCAGTTCATCCACAACCATGTCATTCACCTACAAGGCGACCAGGGCAGCGGCTTCGCGTACCTGGAGGCCAAACCGATCTACAAAGGAGAGAGTTTTCTGGTGGCGGCCCGCTATGACGACGAATATGTCAAGCAAAACGGGCAGTGGAAGTTCAAGAAGATGAGCCTCACCCCGTACTTCATGGTGCCATTGCGTGAAGGCTGGGCTCAGGAAGACCGCATTAAAATGGGCAGGTAGATACGGACATTGAGTGATAGCGGCCCGAGGTGTCGTCGGCGTGATCCGCCTCTTCGCGCGAGATCTGGCCCGATCGTGCGCGGAGTAAAGAAAAAGGTAGAGAGAGGAGGACAAACATGGCGCGCTTTACAGAATACGCCACTAAATATCAGACCATCCGCATGGAACGGCGCAATGGTATTCTGCAGATCACCTTTCACAGCGATGGCGGTCCCTTACAGTGGGGCCTGCTACCGCATCGCGAGTTTACCTTCGCCTTTGCTGACATCGGCAGCGATCCCGAGAACCAGATAGTGATTATGACGGGAACGGGGAACGAGTTCTCTGGTCCGCGACCCACCTCGACAGCGCGGCCGGCAAGCAGCCCGCGGGGCTGGGACCCGGTCTACTGGGAAGGGAAGCACTTGCTGACGAATCTGCTGGATATCGAGGTCCCAATGATTAGTGCGATCAACGGGCCGGCGCTGCGTCATTCCGAGTTGCCTTTGTTGTGTGACATCGTGCTGGCGGCTGAACACACGGAGTTCCAAGATTCAGCGCATTTCCCGAACGGTTTAGTCCCGGGGGATGGCATGCACATTGTCTATCCGCTGCTGCTCGGTCCCAACCGCGGCCGCTATTTTCTCCTGACTGGACAGATCCTGTCCGCCCGCCAGGCGCTGGACTTAGGATTGGTCAATGAAGTGCTGCCGCAGGATAAGCTCCTGCCACGCGCCTGGGAGTTAGCTGAACAGTTACTGCGACAACCGCCCCTGACGCGGCGCTATGCCCGAGTGGTGATGACCCAGGAACTCAAACGCCAGATGCTTGATTTACTCGGTTACGGTTTGGCCTTGGAAGGGCTCGGCGCTCTGGATGCACAGGCGCCCAAGCAGTAAGCTAACGCCCTGAGAGCCCACCGGCGGCAGTGGTGCTGGGGAGGAACGATCATGGCGCAAGAAGAGAGAAGTAAAGAAGCGGAAACGTCGGTATTGCAGGACGCGACGAGAAATCTGGAAGAAAAAATCTTCGATGCAAAAGACGCGGCCTTGAGGTTATGGGAAAGAAACCGGCATCTGCAAGAAAGAGTGGGACGGCTCGAAAGCCGCGTCAAATTCCTGACGTGGTGTGCTCTCGGGGCTCTCGGGTTGGTGCTAGGAAGTAGCGGTATCTTGGCTTTCATAGCCAAGGACCAAATCTCGCCCTTGCAAAGCCAAGTCGCGGCTCTCCAAACAGCCCTGAACCCTATACAAGCGAAACTCGCAGAAGTTGAGCGAGCAAGGCAAACGAGTACAAACGGCACGCCGGCAGCGATTGAAGAAGCAAGAATTCAACAGCTGAAGCAAGACCTGCTCGAATCGGTAAAAAAATTGGCGCCAGAAATCCTCGCGGCGGCGCTGAAGGATGGTGGGCAGGTCAGCCCTGCCGTTGCTGCCAGCCGTGCCGTCACGACGACAGCGGTGGGGACCGTCAAAGGGCCAACTGGCGAAACCTTGCGCATCGCCGTGGGGAGAACAGACCCGCTAAAGACCCAGTGGGTGCAATATAATGACGGCGGGATCTATGTTGACATCGATACGTCCAGCGCCGGTTTTGCTTCCACCCCGTCCTACTTTACCAGTCTGAGCGGACACACGAACAATTGGATGGCGCAAGGTGTCACCAGTATTTATTTGCCCACGGCAAAGGGCTTCCGCGTCCATGTGGGGTATCGGGCGTTGACCGCGGCTCAGGCGAAAAATTGGGATTGGTCGGTTAGTTGGATCGCGATTGGCAATTGAGACTCAGTGACGTTCTCAGACTGGTTTAGCAGACCGCGTGACCAGAGTGCTCTTTGCATCATGAAGCAGCGTGGCGCTTGGTCCTTGTCGAGTATATACCTGGGATATACGTTGTGTTCTCATAAGGAGAGTACTCATGGTGGCCAAAGTGCAGAAATGGGGGAACAGCCAAGGCCTGCGATTCCCCAAGGCCCTTCTGGAAGAAGTCCAGGTAAATGTCGGTGATGAGGTGCGTGTTTCCGTCCGCGGCCGGAAAATTATTATCGAGCCAGTCGAAAAAGTCCGGGGGAAATACAACCTGAAAGACCTGGTCTCAAGAATGCCCAAGAACTATCGCGTTAAAGAAGTCGAGTGGGGAGCCCCCGTCGGGAAAGAAGAATGGTAAATGCCATCTTATATCCCCAAAAAGGGGGATTTCGTCATCTTAACTTTCGATCCCCAGTCAGGTCACGAACAAAAAGGCCGGCGTCCGGCATTAGTTGTGAGTAATAGTCTGTTTAACAAACATACTGGCCTTGCCATGGTCTGCCCTGTGACCAACACGAGCAGGGATATTCCCTTTCATGTGAAAGTTCCTGATCCGTCGTCACTCACAGGGTACATTATGGTGGAGCAGATTAAGTCCGTTGATTTCGCGAGCCGGAAAATCAAGGTTGTCGAACACGCACGGCAAGCCGTCCTCAACGAGGTTCTGAGTATTTTGGACGCGTGCCTCTACCAAGATGCCTAACCAGGGACATGGAAGAGGAAGCTCCTTATCGTTCCCGACCGCGACTTTAGTCTTATCTCTGGCTGCTCTTCCGCATTTCTGCTATCCCAAGCGTAGTGAAGGGAAGCGAGTTTTTTCAGAAAATCCAGCGCTTGGGACGGGAGCGAGATATCGCTGTCCGGCTCGTTACAGAGCGCGGGAAAGGCTCTCACGCGACTTTGTATTTTGGCGCTCGCTTTACTATCGTGAAGGATCGCAAGAAGGAACTCGGTCCAGGCTTACTTCAGAAGATGTTGTCAGACCTCGGGTTAGATAAAGCTGACATCAGGTAAGTGAGGTGTCTCGTGTTGCGACAGTTCGTCTATCCGGCAGATGTAGAGCGTGATGAAGCTGGCTATTTTCTCGTCACTTTCCCAGATTTCCCCGAGGCCGGAACAGACAGCGAGACCTTAGAAGAGGCATTGGCCGAGGCGGCAGATTGTCTGGCAGAAGCCGTGGCTGGTCGTATTGCACGCACTGAGAATATCCCCAAGGCCGCGCGCAAACAGAAAGGCCAGTACGCTATTGCTCTTCCCGCCCAGATAGCAGCCAAGGCAGCTCTCTATCTTGCAATGAAAGAAACCGGTATCGACAAATCTAACTTGGCCCGTCGCCTTAGCCGTAACGTAAAAGAGGTACGGCGTTTGCTTGATCCGAAACAGCCTTCCGAGATACAGCGCATCGAGGAAGCCTTAGCAGCAATCGGGCAGGAGTTAGTCGTTGGCGTGCAAGCGAGTGCGGCTGTATGAGACTGATGCCCAAAGAAAGATGAGAAAGATAGGTCTCGCCCCATCCTATGCGCAGTGGTCCGTCGCTCTCATCGCGCTCCTAGTGAATAGTAGGCTACTCACCGGTAGTGTAGACGCGGCGGAGCACACCCAACCTATCAAAATCGGAGTGCTGACGCCGTCGTGGGGGTCCACGCCACCGGTGGTAGGCCTGCGGGACGGTCTGCTGGAGCTGGGCTACCGTGAGAACGAGCAGTTCGTTCTCGGCGTCCGCTTTACCCAAGGAGATATGGCTGCCCTGCCCGCCGCTGCTCGTGAGCTGATCCAGCAGGAGGTGGACATCGTCTTCGCCGACTACGACGACGCGGCGAAGGCGGCACAGATGGCAACCTCGCGGATCCCGATCGTCTTCGCGGGAGTGCGCGATCCACTGGGGCTGGGCCTGATCCAGAGCCTCGCCCGGCCCGGCGGCAACCTCACGGGCGTCACTCATCTGGACCTTGAGCTGAACCCGAAGCGCCTGGAACTCTTCCACGAGATCATTCCGGGCCTGAAACGGGTCCTGTTCCCCTACGATACGGCCGATGCCTACGCTGTGGCGGCGGCGAGGATGTATCGGGAGGCTGCTCGCGGCCTGGGGATCGTGCTGGTAGAGCAGACGGTGCAGACGCCGGAAGAGGCGCAGGCTATCCTCACCCAAGTCCGCAAGGGCGAGGTGGATGGGATCCTGAAGCCGCCCGCGGTCTCCTTGAATATTCCGGGTTTCATCCTGGAGGCCGCCGGGCAGCGGGGCATCCCGACCATGTTCGATGCCGCGTTTTGGGCGGAGCAAGGCGGACTGGTCAGCTATGGTCCAGACCTTTACGCCTCGGGCCGGCAGGCAGCGCGCTTGGTGGACAAGATCCTCAAGGGGACGAAGCCAGCGGAGATCCCGGTGGAAGTGAACTCGAAGATTGAGTTTGTTATCAATCTGAAGGCGGCAAAAGCCCTGGGGCTCACGATTGCACCAGAGGTATTGTATCGGGCCGATCGGATCATCCGCTGAATGTATACGGACAGTGCCCCCGCAACCCTAGCCCTGAGTACCCGCCTCTACAGGCAGGACGTCATGCCCGCGAAAGCGGGAATCGAGAAACCTGGCCAAATCCTGTACATAGTTGAAAAAGCGCTGGCGAAAGAAGCAAAACAACAAGAGGTAGTGAGAGGTTGTATCCTGAAGAAATGAGGTGGCCACTTAGAACCCCTAACAAAACTCCTTGATACCCCCTGAGCACAGCAAAGAGTCTCGATTTTTTCTGAGATTCTTCGCCTGCGGCTCAGAATGACAGTCGTTTGGTTAGGCACTCTTAGCACATGAGCACAACAGAAGGGGCTCAGTGTGAGTTGGAGAAGCGTCAGCCTTAACCAAAAGGAGGGCTGAGGATGTTAGCGAATCGCATAACAAGTCTGTTTCTGTCCAGCGTGCTGCTAGCTGGCTCTGCCCAGGCAGGGATCAATCAGTGGACCAGTTATGGACCGAGAGCAGGATCTATAAGTGCCTTAGCTATTGATCCGACCACCCCCTCGACCCTGTATGCGGGTGGATCTGATGTCTACAAAAGCACCGACGGCGGAGAGCACTGGACTGCCACGGACCTGACTAACACCGGGATCGGTGCGCTGGCGATTGATCCGACTTCCTCCTCGACCCTGTATGCGGGGATTATTGGTGGAGGGGTCTACAAGAGTACCGATGGCGGGCAGCACTGGACTGCCATGAACACAGGCCTGACCAACACGTCTGTCTATGCTTTGGCGATT
>JACQEL010000989.1 GCA_016200595.1 Deltaproteobacteria bacterium | reverse complement strand
GTCACCAAAAAATTCGGCTGATTTGGGATAGGCGATTTTCTGGAACAAGCTCATGAGCAACTGAGTGAAATTTTTCTGTTCGTTGGTGCCGATTTTCTCCCACTGCGCTCCCAATACATTTTTGGCCAGATCTTGAATCGCCAGCGTCTCTTCTGCCACCTTCTGTGCCCGCGCATTTGCCGTCCGCTCTTGAGCGGACAGCGTCGGAGTCTCTTTTTTATAGGCGCGTACCGATTCCACCAGTTTCTTCACGGTCTCGGTCGGTGCTCCGGCTGCCCCTGCAGGCCGTGAGGCTAAAACCGCAGTCAGTATGAGAATGCCATAAATAATCCAGGATTTCACCTTCGTTTCCTTTAACTTTTAGTTCTCGACAGTCAAGGGCAGCGAAAACCAGTGATTCATTCGCCTGACTTGGTGTCTGTAAGAGAACTCAGTAGTGCCGCTTGTGCTTGAGTTATTTCGTCCACTGGGAGCCAAGTAGATAGTCCAGGCTACAGTACTGTGCCCGTAGCGCTGCAGTATCGTTTTTTACTTGGGGATCAAAGCCACTCAACCAATACACCGGGAACGAAGCCGTAGCACCGACTATACAGACCACGCTCTTAAACGGGAGGTAGAGAACTGTCTGGATGACGGAAAGCGTCTCCTCTTTCTTTTCCGGCGCAGGTCCGGTCTCTGCAGGACTGTCAGCTCGTGCGGTGGTAGCGCAGAAAACAGCCAGCAGCACGGCTGCGCAAATACTTTTCTTGCTCATGCGATCTTGTGACTTGCCAGCGGTTGGCAGCGACGGCTCAGTACTGCAACTCCGACACTTCTTCGCCGACGACCAGACTGAGTTTTGCTAGAGCAAGGTTATAGTCTTTGACCGCTTCGTAGTAGTCATTCGCTGCCCGCGTATAGTTCCCTAAACCCAAGAACACGTCTTGCGGCTCGCCGATGCCCAACTCGAAGTTTGCCGCTGAGAGCGTCACCAGCGCGCGGCCTGCCTTGCGACCCTCGGCGGTAATTTGCATACGCTCTTCAGCTTCTTTGACGTCGAGGTAGGCTTCTTTTACCTCGACCGGAAAGCTCAATTCGGCGGTCTTTTCTTGCGAGTGGAGCTTCATCAGCTCGGCTCGACTGTGAGCAACCTTGGCGGCAGTCTCGCCAAAGTTCAAGCTCCAGTGCAAGCCAAACACTGGCCCGCCCCCGCCAAAGTTGAAGTCGTCATGCGCCCAGGGATTGGTCTGCCGCGAACGACCCGGCGCATAGCCATAACGCACCGGAACGGAAAGAAAGAACGTCGGGAAGTAATCGCTCATCGCCATCTGCAACTCGGCTTCCTTCGCCTGGATGCCGATGCGCAGCTTGCGCCACTCTGGGCGATTGGCAAACAGGCGCTGGACATAATAATCCAGATCCTGCAAATGCGCTGGCTGTGGGACTAAGGCGGTATCGACAATCTCAAGCGAGGTGCTCTGCGGCAGGCCCATGACACGTAAGAGTGCGGCCTTGGTCAATTCAATACCATTCCGCAGCTTCTGCGTCTCTTTCGCCACTCCGGCGTAGCAAACTTTGAGGTTGAGCACATCGATCTGGGTAACTTTGTTGTCTTTGAGCCGCTCATCGGCAGTCTTGACTGCTTTGTCGAATCCCTCACGCACATCACTTAACAGGGCATTCACTTGCTGAGTGTACAGCAGCGTGTAGTAATACTCTTTGACCTCGCGGATCGCCTCAGCCTTCTTCTGATCGACATTCACAATTTCTTGTTCTAGCCCCTTGTTCGCGGCCTTCAGGCCGTTTGGCAGCTTGCCCCAGGTGAACAAGGGGTAGACGATCTGTCCTTCGACGCGAGTGAACCCCCCAAGATGGCTGAGACCACCGAACTGCTCAAAGTTGGGGCGGCCGTTGGGGCGGACACCACCGAGGCTACCTTTGGCATCATTCACCACCCCGGACAAGTTGACGAACTCGGCGGTGGGTTGATACCCAGCTTCAGCTTGCTGCACTTCACTCTGACGTAAAGCCACGTCCCATTTGACTTCCTGCACCGAGGGATTGTCAGTGACCGCACGCTTAATACAATCCGGTAGCGTCAATCGCAGGATATTACCGCTCTCCTCATCTCCCGGCTCTGCATACGTGCACGGAGTCAGGACCCCGAGCAGCAGAGTGAACACCACTACCCCTTGCCATAAACCAATACGCCGCCGTTGCGCCTTCATACGGACAGCTCCTTTGCCCACAGACTTCTCCCCAGGTCCTAGCCTTCCTAAAGGTCCCCACCCTAACGGAGCCCTCTCTTTTGTGCAATGTGGGGCTGAGGGCCGGGTGTATGAGAGGAAAAGGAAAAAAAGGGCGATGCTTAGCATCGCCCTCCTGTTTTTGCCAATAGTCCTAATAGATTACGCTTTGGTTGGCAAAGCCAGAGTGGCGGTGCCGATCACCCAACGTTCGCCCTCATCGTTTTCTATCCAGATGTCACACTCGGCGGTATGATCGGTCTCGTTTTTCTGGGTGACCGCGCCGCGTAAATGGACCTCACGATCAGGCAGCACCGGACTGCGGAAAGTCGTACCGATCCGTTTGATCTGTGCCGCCGAGTTCCAGTCACTAATCATCCGTGCCAGTAATCCCATGCTCATGACGCCAGGAGCGATCATGCCAGGCAACCCCTCTGCCCGCGCTCCCTCATCGTCAGTAAAGCGCGGAACGTACATCCCTGCGGTCTTGGCGTACTGCCGC